>PALN01000088.1 GCA_002706405.1 Rhodospirillaceae bacterium
GTGCCGGAGATGATAATGGCGTCCTGAGGGGTGCGCGCGCCGCTCAACAGGCAGAACGCCGTCACACCCTGGTCGTTGGCGCTGGCGAACAAGGCCTTAGGCACGCTGGACAAGGGAAAATGGCCCGTCAAGGCGTCCAGACTGTGCTGAAAATCGCTCAGATCGCCTTCAATGAAACGGGCCAGGGTCTTGGCGAGCAGAAGAGAACGCTGCGATACGTCGGCGATCTGCACATCAATGGCGCGGGCATGCAGCCAGGTAGCCAGGATAATCGACGGTGCCGAACCGACGACGATCAGCACGATTGCCAAGACGAAGCGCAATCGTACGCCCTGGCGTTGGGGAACCATGGTCCTCCCTTGAGTCGTCATTCAACGCCTCGCCTTGCCCCTCGACCGCCCCCCCAACGGTCACGCTATTGCCGCCCGCTTCCAGCGGCCGTTAGAACGGAATTTCGTCATCCAAGTCGGACCGGCCGCCCGCACTTGCCCCTGAACTGTCGTTGCCCGGGCCGTCCCAGCTGGACCCGCTGTCGTCGGCGCCGCCGTAGCCGCCACCGCCGCCACCACCACCGCCGCCTTCGCCGCGGCCGTCCAACATGGTCATGACGCCGTTGAAGCGGGGCAGAACGACCTCGGTCGTGTATTTCTCGACACCGTCGTTGCCGGTCCACTTGCGGGTCTGCAGCGTGCCCTCAAGATAGACCTTGGATCCCTTCTTCAGGTATCGCTCACAGACATCGGCAAGGCGTTCGTCGAACACCACCACCCGGTGCCATTCCGTCTTTTCCTTGCGCTCGCCGGATTGCTTGTCTTTCCAGGTTTCCGACGTGGCGATGGACATGTTGACGATCTTCTGGCCGGACTGGGAAAACCGGACTTCGGGGTCGCGGCCAAGATTGCCGACCAAAATGACTTTGTTGACGCTTCCTGCCATCGGAATCCTCGTTCTTGCTGTGTCGTGATGGTTGTTCCGCCCCCCTGGGAGGAAAGCGGACTTTAGCCGGAATCGACCGGCCGCGGCTAGGTGTCTGTTGCCCGGGGCGCCGGTGCCTGCGGCATGCTCTGGCGCGCCCGGGAGATGAAGTCTGTAACCAGGGCGGCGATGCGCTCTTCGCTCTCGTCGAGCTTGACCAGGGCCAACACGCCGATCTCCAGCATCGCCATACCGTAGACTTCCTGGCTGACGCCGGCGCTGATGAATTCCTGCAAAGCGTTGGACAGGATCATGTCCGCCTTGTCGAATTGCTCGTCGCTGTCGCTGGGCATATGGCTGGGTCCTCGGCCGCGCGTTTCAATCCGGCCCTTTTAGATCACCAGCGCCGATTTGCAAACGCCCATGGACGCCACCCCGCCCCCGCGGGGCGGACAGAAAAAAAACGCCGACCCGATGGGGCCGGCGCAAGTTCCGTTGGTGTGATTCAGATGGCGTCTACGCGATTACTGGGTCAGCCAGCCAGCCGCGTAGGCACCGAAACCAAGGATAAGGACCAAAGCCATGAACGCGAGCGTCCATTTGAGAGCCGTTTTATCGTCCTGTGTCATCTGTGCCTCCGTTCGATAGTGGCAGCGCTGCCGGTTTCAAGGGAGGCGCCTCCTTGCTTGACCCTTACATTTTATTCATGTTCAAATTTAAATTCACGTAGAATCTTTCAATATTCTGTTCCAAATGAATTTTTTTGTGAATTTTCACGAACTATTTTAGTGAAGTTATTCTCAGGCGAGTCATGCTTTACGTCGAACGCAGGCCCCTATATGACTGAGCGCTTGTGAAAACGGCCCCTCCCGCCCATCTTCCTGATGGATGGCATTCGGAACTCTCATGGAAAAAATCACCGTCCGCGGCGCCCGGGAGCACAATCTCCGTAACGTCGACGTGGAAATGCCGCGCAACAGCCTTACCGTCATTACGGGATTGTCTGGCTCGGGAAAATCGTCCCTCGCCTTCGACACCATCTATGCCGAAGGCCAGCGCCGCTATGTGGAAAGCCTATCCGCTTATGCGCGCCAGTTCCTGGAACTGATGCAGAAGCCCGATGTCGATCATATCGACGGACTCAGCCCGGCGATTTCCATCGAGCAAAAGACGACCTCGCGCAATCCGCGCTCCACCGTCGGCACGGTCACGGAAATCTACGACTACATGCGCCTGTTGTTCGCGCGGGTCGGCGTGCCCCATTCGCCGGTCACGGGCCTGCCCATCGAAAGCCAGACCGTGTCGGAAATGGTCGACCGCATCATGGCCATGAAGCCGGGCACGCGGCTGTACCTGCTGGCCCCCGTGGTGCGCGGCCGCAAGGGCGAATACAAAAAGGAAATCGCCGGCTTCGCGCAGAAAGGCTTTCAGCGCATCCGCATCGACGGCGACCTGTACGACATCGATGAAGCCCCCGATCTGGACAAGAAGTTCAAGCATGACATCGAAGTCGTGGTCGACCGCGTGGTGGTCGGCGACGGCCTTGAAGCGCGCCTCGCCGACAGCCTGGAAACGGCGTTGGAACTGGCCGACGGGATCGCCTTCGCCGACGACGCCGACGCGGCCAAAGTTGACGCCTCGTCCAAGGAAACCAACAAATCCAAGAAAGGTGCCCGCAAGGGCGGCATCCAGGATCATGTCCCCGCCGGGCGCACGGTGTTCTCGGCCCGCTTCGCCTGCCCCGTGTCGGGCTTCACCATCGACGAAATCGAACCCCGGTTGTTTTCCTTCAACAACCCGTTCGGTGCCTGCCCCGCCTGCGACGGTCTGGGCACGGAAATGTTCTTCGACCCGGAACTGGTAATCCCCGACGAAAAGCGCACCCTGGACCACGGCGCCGTCGCCCCCTGGGCCAACTCGTCGTCCAAGTATTATGACCAGACCCTGAAAAGCCTGAGCGCCCATTTCGAATTCGACCTGTCGACCCCGTGGAACAAGCTGCCCGCCAAGGTGAAGGAAGTGATCCTGTACGGATCGGGCACGACCGACGTCACCATGCACTACCACGACGGCAAGCGGTCCTACGACATCACCAAGCCCTTCGAGGGCGTGATCCCCAACATGGAGCGGCGCTGGCGCGAAACCGATTCCAACTGGGTGCGCGACGAGTTGTCGCGCTTCCAGACCGTGACCGCCTGTTCCGAATGCGGCGGTCTCAGGCTCAAACCCGAAGCGCTGGCGGTCAAGATCGACGGCCTTAACATCTCCCAGGTTACCGACATGTCCATCGCCCAGGCCCATGCCTGGTTCGCCGGGCTCGAGGACAAACTGGCCGGTCAGCACAAAGAGATCGCCCACCGCATCCTGCGCGAGATCAATGAACGCCTCGGCTTCCTGATGAATGTGGGCCTGGAATACCTGAGTCTGTCGCGCTCGTCGGGGACCCTGTCCGGCGGCGAAAGCCAGCGCATCCGGCTGGCATCCCAGATCGGCTCCGGCCTGACCGGCGTGCTCTACGTGCTGGACGAACCCTCCATCGGCCTGCACCAGCGCGACAACGAACGCCTGCTGGCGACGCTGTTCCGCCTGCGTGACCTGGGCAATACGGTGATCGTCGTCGAACATGACGAAGACGCGATCCGCGCCGCCGATTGGATCATCGACATGGGACCCCGGGCCGGCGTGCACGGCGGCCATGTGGTCGCCACGGGCACGGCCGACGAGATCATGAAATCGCCGGACAGCCTGACCGGCAAATACCTGACCGGGATCGAGCAAATCCCCCTGCCCGCCCAGCGCCGCCCCGGCAAGAAGGGCCAAGCCCTGAAGCTGCGGGGCGCCAAGGCCAACAACCTGGACAATCTGGACGTGGATTTTCCGCTCGGCACCCTGACCTGCATCACCGGCGTGTCCGGCGGCGGCAAGTCGACCCTGGTGATCGAAACGCTCTACAAGGCGCTGGCGCGGCGCCTCAACGGGGCGCGCGAACACCCCGGCGAGCACGACGCCCTGGAAGGCCTGGAATTCATCGACAAGGTCGTCGACATTGACCAGTCGCCCATCGGCCGCACGCCGCGCTCCAACCCGGCGACCTACACGGGCGCCTTCACGCCGATCCGCGACTGGTTCGCCAATCTGCCCGACGCCAAGACCCGCGGCTACAAGGCCGGGCGGTTTTCCTTCAACGTCAAGGGTGGGCGCTGCGAAGCCTGCCAGGGTGACGGCCTGATCAAGATCGAAATGCACTTCCTGCCCGACGTCTACGTGACCTGCGACGTTTGCAAAGGCCAGCGCTATAACCGCGAAACCCTGGACATCAAGTTCCGCGGCAAATCCATCGCCGAAGTCCTGGACATGACCGTCGAGGAAGCGGCCGACTTCTTCAAGGCCGTGCCATCCATCCGCGACAAGATGGAAACCCTGAAACGCGTCGGCCTGGGCTATATCCACCTGGGCCAGCAGGCGACGACGCTGTCGGGCGGCGAGGCCCAGCGCGTGAAACTGGCCAAGGAACTGTCGCGCCGCGCCACGGGCAAGACCTTCTACATCCTGGACGAGCCGACCACCGGTCTGCACTTCGACGACGTGCGGAAGCTGCTGGAAGTCCTGCATGCCCTGGTGGATCAGGGCAATACGGTGGTGGTGATCGAACACAACCTGGAGGTCATCAAGACCGCCGACTGGGTCATCGACCTGGGCCCCGAAGGCGGCACCAAGGGCGGCAAGCTGGTCGCCCAAGGCACGCCCGAGGCTGTCGCCCGCACCAAGGGCAGCTACACGGGCGAATACCTCGTCCCCTATCTGAAAAAGCGGGCGGAAAAGAAACGGGCCTGACGGCCTCCCCCGGTTCGGGTAGATGCCAGCAGGCCCGCTCCAACGCTCGGTCGGCTTCCCTAGCCGTTCAACACCGTCACCACACCGTTTTCCGGATCAACGATGACCTCGTCCCCGGTCTTGATCAATTTGGTCACGTCGCCGTCGGCGAAGCGGTCGCACATGGTCAGGTTGGCCAGGGCCGCGCCCTGGGCCAGGATCGTGTTGGCCGTGTTGAACAGGATCGCCTTGGGACAGATGTTCCGCGACTTCATTTCGTGGAGCATCCAAGCCGAGGCCACCCCGCCCTTGGACGTGTTCAGGACCAGAATTTTGTCGTGATAGGACTCGCCGCACAGCTTGTGGGCCGGGCGGGAAAACACGCCCTTCTTCCTGTCCAGGTCATAGCGGGCCGAGAAGTTGTCGTCGGCCACCAGAGCAATGCCCTGCACCTTGTCGCCGATGCCCTTGTGGCACTTCAGTTCCTTGGTCATACGATTTCTCCTGCAACGGCCGAGGCGACGCATTTTTCCATGCTCGCCAGCGCCGGTGTGTAGCCATACCCGCTGATGATGTTGACGATCTTGGCGGAGTTGCTGAGCAGCCGTGTCCAGCCGTTGGCCTCGCCGATTTCACGGGCGTACTGGTTGTAGAAACAGGTCCCTTCCAAGACCTTGGCGCCGGTGCTTTCAATGGTGTCGATCAGCCCCATGCGGGTCGCGTCCGGATAAACCTGCGGCGAGGTGCAGACGATGACCGGTGTCTTGAACGACTTTCCGGCGCAGAGCGCCGCCAGGTCCTGCATTTCGACGATCGACAACTGCGGGGCCGCGAACACGACCACGTCGATCTTGTCGCCCTTGCCGCCGAAGCCGGCGCGCAAGGCATCCAGGTCCGCCTTGGTGATTTCTTCGGCGACCAGCTTGTCGCCGCCGACGTCGGCCAGGGTCGGTGCCTCGGGCGTAATGCCGGCCATGTGGAACAGCGGGGTCGAGCCGAAACTCGCCATGGCCGCCCCCATGTGCTTGGCCTCGTCCGAGGTCGGCACGACTTCCAGCCCTTCAATGACCGGCACTTCCCAATAGGATCCGGACAGCTTGCCGACCAGAGCGCCGAGCACGCCCCAATCCGTCAGTTCCTTGGGCTGCTCGCGGACCACGAAGCGGCGGGTCGCCTGACGGTTCTCGTCCAGGTGCAGGCCGTAGCGCGGCGTGCGCCCGGTCAGTCCGGCGGCCAAAGCCGACGGCCCGCCTTCGAAGTTGGAGCGCGCCCCACAGATGCTGTTGGAGTAGATCACCACACCCGTATCGCCATAGGCGACATGATCGCCCAGAACCGGCGGCATGATCGTTTGATAGTTGACGCAGGTGTTGGTCATGAGGATGCCCATCTTTTCGCAGGCGGCGATCATGCGTCGCTCCAGCGTGGCCATTTCCTCGGACTGGCCCAGCGGCCGGTAATGGTTGAGGTCGACACCGCGCGGGTCGGTGATCATCGGGATCGCGACCCGCGCCCCCTTGGCGACCATGTCTTCGAGGAAGTCCCCCCCGGCTTCGCCCAGGGATTCCGGGTCCGCCATCATATGGGCCTGGCTGACCGGAACCAGATCCGCCGCGTCGAACATGCCGCCGACCTTGACCTGGTGGTCGATGGCCCATTGCTTCGCTGCGCCCATTTCGCCGGCCAGCATGGCCTTTTCTTCATCCGTTAACTTCAACGTCAGGTCTCCTATTTCATCGAACCGGGGAGCCACAGAACGACCTCCGGCACCAAGTATACCAGGTAGAGCATGCCGATCTGGATCAGCAGGAACGGCAACGCGCCGCGCGCGAGTTTCCAAAGTTCGATCTTGGAAATGCCATGGATGGTGAACAGATTGACGCCGATCGGCGGCGAGATCTGCGCGATCTCCATGGAGATCGCCGCGAAAATGCCGAACACGATCGGGTCCATCCCCAGTTGTTCGGCGACGGGGAAAAAGATCGGGATCGAGATCAGCAGCATGGCCGCGCTTTCGAGAAACATCCCGAGAACGATATAGGCCAGGATCATCAGGGTGACGGCCCAGATGCCGCTGGCGTTCTCGATAATCGTGGCGGCGATGGCCTGCGGCACCTGTTCGAAGGTCAGGAAGTGCGCGAAGTACTGGCCGAACACGATCAGCATGAACAGCATCGTGGTCGCCCCCGTCGCGACGACGGCAGCGGCCTTCAGGTCGGCGAAGCTGAGCTTCTTCTGCACGAAGCCGAGCGCGCAGACATAGAGCACCGACAAGGCCCCGACCTCTGTCGGGGTAAACACGCCCGTATAGATCGCGACGATGATGACGACCGGCAGCAGAACGACGCCCAGGGACCGCCGGGTGATCGCCAGGCGCTCTTCCAGGCTGATGGTATGAGTGACCATGACCCGTGGCCGTGACAGCACGACATAGAGGGTGAACAGGCTCATCATGATGATGCCGGGCACCACGCCGCCGATGAACAACTGGCCGATCGAGGTTTCCGTGATCACGCCGTAGAGGATCAACGGGATCGACGGCGGAATGATGATGCCGAGGGTACCGCCCCCGGCCACGAACCCGCCGGCCCGGCGTTCACCGTACCCTTCTTCGAGCAGCAGCGGGATCGCCACCAGACCGACGGTCGCGGCGGTCGCCACGGACGATCCGGAAATGGCGGCGAAGATACCGCAGGCCGCGATGGTCGCCACGCCCAGGGAATTGGGGATCGATCCCGTCCAGGCCTTGGTGACCTCGAACAGGTCGCGCCCGGCATCGGTCCGCTGCATGATCGTGCCGGTGAAGATGAACAGCGGCAGGGCGACCAGTTCGAAGATCGACGCCCCCTGCCAGGCGATGTTGATGAAGTTCCTGAAGACGAGGAAGGGATCTTCGATCAGCAGCGCCGCGGCGAAGGCCGCCAGGCCCATGGACACGAACACCGGTACGGACAGCACCATCAGGAAGAACAGCAGGAAGATCGAGATGTAGCCGACGTGGTCGTAAATGAAATCCATCAGCATCGGCTATTCTCCGACCACATGGGCGTCGCCGACCGGCGCTTCACCGGTGACCATCTGAACAATCGTTTGCAGTACAAGCCCGATCCCGCCGAGCGGCACCGCCAGCTGCGGTATCCACAAAGGAACCTCCAGCAAGGTCGCCGACAGGATGGCGTTGGAGGCCGAATACCAGACGAAGTAACTGCCTGTTGCGATGATCAGAATGCCGAAGGCAAGCGTCGACAGTTGCGCGATCAGATCGAACATCCGGCGCTTTGAGGGAAACATTTCCCGCAGCATCACGACCCGGAAGTGCGACCCGGACTGGACGGCCAGGGCGTTGCCGCAAAAGCCGAGAAAGATAAAAGCGTAGAGCGTGGTTTCGAAAACCCAGATGGTCGGCGCGTTGAAGAACCGCGCGATGGCCTCATAGGTAATCGGGACGCATAACAGGATCATCAAGGTAATCGAAACGGCGGTCATACCGCGGCCGATTGTTCGGATTAATCCGATCATCGCACAGGCCTCTCCTCTGGAGCGGTCATTAGGGTTACCGGCCGATGAGAGGGACGGGCCGCACGGTGCCGCCCGCCCCACATCGCATCAGTTCTTGGCAAGCAGTTCCTGGACTTCCTTGGAATACTGCCCTTTCGCGGCCGCGGTCAGCGGCTCAAGGCGCTTGGCAAACTTGTTCCAAAGATCGCTGCCCGGCTCCACCGCCGTCACTTCGTTGCCGTTCTTACGCACGGTATCCAGCAGGCTCGCCAGCTTGTCGATGGCGAACTGCTGCATGTGATCGCGGGCTTCGGCAGCGGCTTCCATGACCGCCTTCTGGTTGGCCGGCGACATCTTCTCGAACTTTTCCTTGTTCATGACGTAGGCGTGGATGAGCGTGCCCATCACACCGTTCGGCACGAACATGTTGGACGTGACTTCGAAATGCTTCAGCCCGACCGCACCGCCAAGGCCGCCCATGGCACCCTTGACCGTTCCGCGCTGCAAGCCGGAATAGACATCGCCCACGCCCATGATCGTCGGCGCGGCGCCCAGGGCCTGCAGAACCTGCGCGGACCCTTTCGAGTAGGCGCGGATCGGCATGTCCTTGAACGACTCCGGCCCTTCGATCTTGAAGTTGGTGCTGACGACGGGCGGGCCGATGTCGAACATGGCGATGATCAGCGCGCCTTCCTTGCGGAGCTGCGCATCGAAATAATCGAAGATCGGATTGCCGGGCTTCAGGTTGTCGCGGGTCCACGACATGGACTTGTCCCACAGCGGCGTCGTGAGAATGCCCACGTCCGGCACACGACCGGACCAGTTGTCGAGGGTCGTCAGGGAAATATCGACAGTGCCTTGGGGCACGGCGGTGGCCACGAACTGCTGCTTCACCATTTCGCCGCCGGCAAAGGTCTTCAGGCGAATGTCGCCGCCGGACTTTTCCTTCAGCAGCTTTTTGAACATCGGGACGAACTGCGAGACCTGATAATGCTTGGGGCTTCCCCAGGACGACAGGGACAGGCGCTCGGCCGCCATGGCGCCGGTGGATGCGCCGGATAACATGATCAGTGCCGCCACGGCGGCACCGGTAAGCTTCTTCAACATGATGGTCCTCCCAATTACGAGGGCTCGTTGGCCCCCACTTGACTTCGGCAACCGCAGAATTTTCCGTGCGGCACCGAAAAATAAGAATATAGTAATTACATCATAGTAATTTATGGAGTCAACGCCGCCTTGTCCCACCGGCGCCGGCTGGGGATGATAGACAGGTGATTCGCCGCGGCACGTGAAGGGGGAACGGATGGCAGGCTTTTCGACGCGCAAGACCGAGGATTTCGTCAAACGCTACTGGGCAGATGAGTCGGACCTGCCGAAGCACGAAAAGCTCTCCCGCGCCTTTACCGAATCAATCATGGACGGATTTTGGACGGCGGGCGCACGCCTGCCGACGGAAGCGGAATTGGTGCGGGCCACGCCCTGCAGCCTGGGCACCGTGCAGCGGGCGCTGCGCAACCTTGCCTACGCCGGGGTCATCCAGCGGCGCCGCGGCAGCGGCAGCGTCGTCTCGGACCTCAGCCGCCCGATCGACGAGCCCTGGCATATGCGGTTCCTGAACGCCGAAGGACAAGCCGGCAGCTACCTTCCCGTCGCCACCCGCGTGCTGAACCGGGATGTCACCGCCGACCACGGCCCGTGGTCCGCCGACCTGGGTCAGACAACGGAAAAAGTCGTGCGGATCGAGCGTGTGATGGTCATCGACGACCAATTCGACGTGTACAACCTGTTCTATGCCCTGGCCGACCGCTTTCCGGAACTGGTCGACACGCCCATGGCCGAACTGAACGGCATCAACCTCAAGGACATGATGGCCCGGGGACAGCACCTCGCCGTGCAACGGGGCCGTCAGTTGATGCGGTTCGAAGCCCCGCCCAAGAATATTTCCCTGAAGTGCCGCTGGCCGGACGGAGAACGGGCCTCCGTGCTCAACGTCGTCGGCTATTCGATGGATGGCGAGGCGATGTACTACCAGGATTATTTCATCCCGCCGACGGACCTGACCCTCGACCTCGGCACGCCGCAGCGCACCTACGCCCAATAAGCGATGTGCCCGGCGCGTCAGGTCAGGATGCGGCGCGCCGACTTGCTGAGATAGAGCAGCCAGAACACCTGGGCGCCAATCGCGGCGGCGGGCAGCAGGACCCACAACCAGCCGCCCAGCGCCAAGCCCGCCACGATCAGCCAGAAATCCGCGCGCGCCAGTCCGCGAAAGGCGAAGACCGCGACATCGCGCCATCCGGCGTCACCGTCCAGGTCGGACAAACGGGCCACCTGAGTTTCCCCGTCGGGCACGCCGCCCAGAACGAACGGCAGCGCCGCGCTGATCGTGCCGCCAAGGGCTGCGGCAGCGCCCAGCCACATCCAGATCATATCGCCGGTTTCGGCCATGGTGTGATAACCGACCGACAGGAAAAACGCGGCGTGGACGATCCAATCCGTGAAGTCGTCGTAGGCGGCGCCGAACCGCGAGCCCTTGCCGAGCAGCCGGGCAAGCTCGCCGTCGCAATAGTCCAACAGGTAGTAGAGAAAGAACATCCCTGCTCCCAGGACCTGTAGCGACGGCCCACCCAGGGCGAAACAGGCGGCGGCCGCCAGCCCGGAAATCAAACCAAGGGTCGTGGCCTGGTTGGGCGTCATGCCCAGGGCCGCCAAATGGGGCGTCGTCGCCCGTGACAGCATGCGAATCAGGGGAAGCTGCGTCATCATCGCCCGCGCGCGCGACGGCGGCTGATCATGTTCCGTTTGTGTCATGGTATGTTCCGTGGCTCGGTGCCCGGACCAGAAACCCTGGCCGCGCGTCTTCTCTCGTGCCAAAGGCGGCGATAAAGGTCAAGCGCGCCGAACGGCGGGCCTTAGGTCGTCATGCAGGATAGAATCTCAGGAACGAGCGCGGAACGCGTCAAACAGACTGCGGAACACGCTGCGAAACAGATTGCCGACATGGAAGCCTTCGGCCAGACCGCGGTCCAATGTGTCGGCCAGGTCTTCCGACTTGGCGTTGCGGACCTCGTCTGCCAGCTGGCCGCCGCGAGCAAGGTTCACGGCCTTGTTACCGCCGCCGATATCGGTGGTCGAGAAGTCAATGCGGTCCTCGACCGTCCGTCCATCCAGGGATTGCCCCGGATTTTCCAGTGCCTCACGCGCCTCGCGCATCAGCTTTTCGCCGAGCGTGGTTGGACGCGGCAGCGCCGCAGCGGAATTGTGAACTTGGCTCACCATGAATTGAGCATACGCCGAACGGGGTTAAATTGACACGGGATTCGCGTTCCCCAATCATCCAGTCAGATAACCGGGAACGCATCCATGAAACATCTTATATTCGCCGGCCTGGCGCTTGCTGTGACTGTCATCACCGCCGCCACCGTTCCCGCCCCCGCCCCCGCACAGGCAAGGAAACCGGTGGTCGTGGAACTGTTCACGTCACAGGGCTGCAGTTCCTGTCCTCCGGCCGAGGCCTTCCTCGGTGAACTGGCCGACCGCGCGGACGTGGTCGCCCTGGAATTCCACGTCGATTACTGGGACAGCCTGAACTACATGTGGCACGGCGAATGGAAAGATCCGTTCTCGGCCCCGGAACACACGCAGCGCCAGCGGCACTACAACGTCGCCATTCGCGGTCAGTCCGGCGTCTATACCCCGCAGATGGTCGTCGACGGGCGGTTTGAGGCCGTGGGATCGCGCCGGGACCAGGTTACCGACGTCATCGACCGGGCCGCGACGGCGGCGGGCAAGCTAACGGTGGCCATCACTGCCACGGATGGCCGGCTGATGGCATCCGTCTCGGAAGCGGCTGAGGGCGCGGCCGATATCTTTCTGGTGCGTTTCCTTGACCGCGCAGAGACGATCGTCAAAAAGGGCGAGAACCACGGTAAGGTCCTGGTCAGCCGCCATATCGTCCGCGAGGTCCGCTCGCTCGGCGCGTGGCGCGGAGCGCAAACAGCCGTACCCCTGCCGCCCGATGCGACCAGCGCCGGCATGGGCTGCGCGGTGCTTGTCCAGGCCGCGAACCATGGCCCGATCCTGGGTGCGGCCTTGTGTCCGAAGGGGACTTCATCTTAAAAACTCCGCCTGGACCCCTCGCCATGACGTGACTATATGACGGCCCATGACCGAATATCTTCACCGCACTGCACCGGCGGCCCTTGTCGCAAGTCTGCTCGTGCTTGCCGCCTGCTCAGCCCCTCCGGGCGCCAGCCTTACTTATCAGGATATGCAGGCCCGCCAGGCCGCGATTCAGGCTGTTTTGTCCGCGGGTGAGATCGACACCCCCCGCCCCTGGCACGGTCCCGACGGCACGACGGGCACGGCGACCCTTGTCGGTGACGCGGACATGGAAGGCTGCCGACAGGTCCGGGCGACGGACCCCGGCGGCACGATCACGGAAACCTGGTGTCCCACGCCGCATGGCTTTTGGGTCCATCCGGAGGAACTGTTCTATCGAAATTCGACGGGGCGCGAGACGTATGGCGGCGCCGTGCGCTCACGGGACGCCACCGACGGCTTGAAGGCGGCGACCGATCCCACCGACGTACGGCCCGAGCAAATTCGCTGCCTGCGCCTGCTGCGCGAGGCCCTGCGTCTGTCCGACGGTGGACGCGAAGGGGCCGCCCGCGCCAAGCGTCGGGATTTTCATTTCTGTCTGCAGCAAAGCAGATAAGCGATCAGGACGGTTTCACTTTCGCGGCGTAAGCGTCCGCGTCGGCGACATCCCAGCCCAATACCTGCGTGAGCACCTCCGCCGTCTGCTGCCCCAGGGTCGGCGGGGCGGAACGCACGCTGATCGGCGTTTCCGACAGCTTGAGCGGCGAGCCGATGATGCGTTCGCGGCCGATGGTCGCATGGTCGACCTCGACCACCATGTCGCGGGCATGGACTTCCGGCGCTTCCAAAACCTCGTCCACCGTGCGGATGGCGCCCGCGGGCAGACCCGCCGCGTGCAGATCGACCAGCCATTCGTCACGGCCCTTGGTGCGGAACGCGGCTTCCATGATCTCGAAGAGGGCGACGCGGTTCTCGGCCCGCGCCCGGTTGGTCGCGAAACGCGGATCGTCGGCCATGTCGGGATGGCCCAGGGCCGCCGCCAGCTTGCGGAACTGACGGTCGGCGCCGATCGCCAGCGCCAGGGGATGGTCCGCCGTGTCGAACGGCCGGTACGGACAGACCGAGGGATGGTCGTTGCCAAGTCTCTGAGGCCGGTCGCCGGTCATCAGATAGGCCGCCCCCTGATTGGCCAGCAGCGCCACGGCGCTGTCCAGCAGCGCGATGTCCACATGCTGCCCCTTGCCGGTCCGTTCCCGGTGGAACAGGGCCGCGAGCACGCCCGCGACCGCGTCCTGGCCCGCGACCATGTCGGTCACGGCGGCGCCTACCTTCATCGGCGGCTGGTCGGCTCCGCCGATCAGGGACATCAGGCCGCTTTCCGCCTGGATCAGGAAATCATAACCGGCGCGTTCCGCAGCCGGCCCCGTGCGCCCATACCCGGACACGGCACAATAGATCAGCCCCGGATTATCCACGCGGAGTTGCTCGTAGCCCAGGCCGTATTTCTCCATGGCGCCGCGCCGCAGGTTTTCGACCACGATATCGCTTTTCAGCGCCAGATCACGGGCGATGGCCCTGCCGTCTTCCGTCTTCAGGTCGATGACGATGCTCTGCTTGTTGCGGTTGGTAACCTGGAAGTACGCACTTTCCCCAGCCTCGAACGGCGGGCCGAAATGGCGCACGTCGTCGCCTTCCGGGCTTTCAACCTTGATGACCTCTGCCCCCAGGTCGCCCAGGATCATGGCGCACCACGGGCCCGCCAGAACGCGCGAGAAATCGAGAACGCGGATACCGTCAAGGGGTCCGGCCATGACTCCGTCCTCCCCTAGCGCCGTTGATCGAAGCGACGGCCGACCAGGGCCGCGGCGATGTTGACCTTCTGGATGTCGATGGCGCCACCGGCGATGCCCCAGCCCCAACCGTCGCGCATACGCCGTTCCATATCGAATTCCTTGGAATAGCCGTAGGCCCCCATCACCTGCATGGCCGCCCCCGTGACGTCGCGCACCATTTCGTTGGCGAAGCATTTGGCCAGGGACGAGTCGAGGATCGACGGCAGGCCGTCGGCGGCGTTCTGCGCAGCACGCCAGATCAGCAGGCGCGAGGCTTCGCAGCGCAGGGCCATTTCCGCCAGCTTCATCTGCACGGCCTGGAATTCGACCAGCGGCTTGCCGAACTGTTTGCGCTCCTGAACATAGGCAAGCGCTTCGTCCAGGGCCGACTGGGCGATGCCCAGGCACATGGTGGCGTTGCCGCACCGTTCCAGGTCGAAGGCTTCCATCAGCTGCTTGAAGCCGCCGGCGGGGACGATCAGGTTCTCTTCCGGAACCTCGACGTTGTCGAAGAAAATGTCGGCCGACGGCACGCCGCGGAACCCCATGAGCCGCTCGCGTGCCCCGAAGCTGAGGCCTTTGGTCCCCTTCTCCACCAGCACGGCACCGATGCCCTTGGCGCCCGGCGCGTCGGACAGCTTGCAGTAGACGACATAGGCATCCGCATGGCCGCCGCCCGAACACCAGCGCTTCTGGCCGTTAAGGACGATCTTGCCGCCCTTGATTTCGCCCCGGGTCTTCAGGTCGGTCAGGGCCGAGCCGGCCTCGGGCTCTGACATGGCCACGGCGACGACCATTTCGCCGGCGCAGACCTTGGGCACGATCTGCTTGGCGAGATCGGCATTCGCGAAGTGTTCGACCGCGCGCACGGGGCCGACGGAGCTTTCGAAGATGGGAAAGGCGACCGCCGGCGAAACCTTGGCGAACTCTTCCAGCACGATCAGGGCTTCAAGGTTACCCAGCCCCAGACCGCCCAGGTCTTCAGACACGTTGACGCCGAGAAAGCCCATCTCCGCGTAGCGCTTGATATCGGCGGCGGACAGCGCCTTGTCTTCCTGTTCCAGCCCGCGGGCGATGTCGCGCATTTCGCCTTGGGCGAATGCCCGGGCGGCTTCCTGCAGCTGGCGCTGATCGTCGGTCAGTCGAAAGTCCACGGTGTGTCTCCTTTGCCGGTGTTAGCCTTGGGTCCGGGTCGCATAGCCTGGGACCGAGAAGGCACGGCAAAGTGCACAGCGCCGAGATGGAAGTAAATGAAACTTCATTTCATCTGGTGAAACATCTGAGATGGCCATCGCCGAACCCGAAATGCCGGGATGAATGCGGGCGGGGGCGCCGAAAACGAAAGAGCCCCCCCGGGGTTACCGGGGGAGCTCAGCCGTGCCTTCAGAACGTCTCCAAGGGTTGAGACAAGACTGCCCCGAGGGGCAGTGATTTGCCACCCCCCCCAAACAATGGGGGAGCAAGAGTGTCAGGCAACATCGTTGACGACATTGCCCCTGGCGCCGCCGGCATTACTGCCGCCGTCGGTAGGCGTGTTCGCGGGGTCTTGTCCGCGGTCTTCACCAGAGGAGTTGCTGTCCTGAGACGGCTGAGTGGCCGCCGAAGGAGAGGTCGATTCTTCGAGTGATTGCCGTTCCTCAGAACGGAAACCACTCTCGACAGCTTCCTCGACCTCTTGTCGAGTTTGTTGAAGCAGATTCTCGGTACTCTGAGAAACCTGTTTCGCAAGCGTCAAAGGAAATGACGCAAGATTTGAAGCTTGATCAATCATAGCGTTTCTCCGCTCTGAATTGCGACGTTCTGTCAGCGCCTAAAATATGGCACAGAAAAGAGCAAAAATAAATACGATAGAGTTTTCGGCCACGGATTAGCCGTTAACCCTTGAAAAGGCAGGTATTCTGGGCCTTCACGGCACCAAATACCGACGACAGACGGCCTGCCTCCCGGGCCATCTGTCGCGGAATCAGGTAATCAAGGTGGCTTCTGGCCAGCCTCAGGCCGAGGCCGGGACCTGGTATCCCAGCACCCGTTCCGCAAAGTCCGGGTAGGTCCCGGCGACCTCACGGCCGATCTTGGTGCGCAGGATTTCCAATTGGGCCGGGTCCGGTTCCGGCGTGGTCGGCACGCTGTCCGGCACGTCAAAATCAAACCCCGTGTTGTCGCGCACTTCCTCGACGCTGTGGCCCGGATGGACGCTGTCCAGGCGGAACCGCGCCCGCTCCCGATCGAACCCCATGACGCAAAGTTCCGTGACCAGGGCGTGCGGGCCGCCGGGGCGATCGACGTCAGGCGGGCTGACGCCGGGGGCACTGATGAAATCGACCTTGTCGACGAACACCCGGCGCGAATGTTCCGGGCGGAACAGGATCACCCGGGGCACGGTGAAATACATATAGGCCGATCCGAACGACCCCGGGAACCGGCGGTCAAGCGATGGATAGGCGCCGGTGCCGACCAGGTTCAGGTTGGCCTGACCGTCGATCTGCACGCCGCCCAGGAAGA
>PALN01000089.1 GCA_002706405.1 Rhodospirillaceae bacterium
CAGAATTTCGTCCGACACCAATTTGTCATAGACCACCACATCGGCGCCCATGATGCGGCGCAAACCCTTGACCGTCAGCAGGTCGGGGTCGCCGGGGCCGGCGCCGACGATGGCGACGGGCGTGACGGCGGCGGGTGATTTTCTGTTCATGCGGTTGGCTTCGTCGGATGTTTGCGATATGACGCGTGGGATTGCAGGCTTGGTCGGCGGCGTATGCGCCACACCATTGTGCAAAACACCCGTTGAATCAATGGCGCCGGCGACTTTTTCGGCGTTCTCATGATGCAAAGCGTAAATCAGGAACGTGGAAGTCCGCCGATGAACACCGCCACGGAAACCCGCGACATGAACCAGCCTCGACAGGGCGCCTTCGATCCCGTCGCCACCTGGCTGTTGGTGATCTGCGCCATGGTGTTCGCCATGGTGGTGCTGGGCGGGGTCACGCGGTTGACCCAGTCGGGGCTGTCCATGGTCGACTGGCACCCGGTCACCGGTTGGTTGCCGCCCCTGACCGAGGCCGCCTGGCAGGCAGCCTTCGATGCCTATCGGCAAAGCCCGGAATACCGGCACATCAATGCGGGGATGAGCCTGAGCGGGTTTCAGGAGATTTTCTGGCTGGAATACCTGCATCGCCTATTCGGGCGGGTCATCGGCATCGCGTTCTTCGTTCCCTTCGCCTGGTTCTTGGCCAAGGGGCGCCTGAACGGCCCGGTCCGGACCAAATGCGTGATCCTGTTCGTCCTCGGCGGGCTGCAGGGCGTGCTCGGCTGGTACATGGTGAAAAGCGGTTTGGTGGACGAGCCGTCGGTCAGCCAATACCGCTTGGCCGCGCATCTGTCCTTGGCTTTGGTGATCTATCTGTTCGCGCTGTGGACCGCCCTGGATATTCTTCAGCCGCGCTATGCCGTGGTGCCCCGCGCCCAGGCGCGGTTCGTCGCCTGGGCCACGGGGTTGCTCGGGTTCATTTTCCTGACGGTGTTCTCCGGCGCTTTGGTCGCCGGGCTGGATGCGGGGTTGCTGTACAATACGTTCCCATTGATGGACGGACGCCTGCTGCCGGCAGAGGCTTTCCAGTTGCGCCCGGTTTACTTGAATTTCTTTGAGGACCGCGCGACGGTCCAGTTCGACCATCGGGTTCTGGCCATGTCGACGCTCTGTCTTGTCCTGGCGTTCTGGGCGGCGGTGCGCCGGTCCGATGCCGCGCCGCGGCTCAAGCAAGGTGCCAATTTCATGGCCATCGCCGTCCTTGCCCAGGCGGGGATCGGCATCGCAACCCTGCTGATGGTGGTGCCGGTTGCCTTGGGTGCCCTACACCAAGCGGGGGCCGTGGTGCTGCTGACATCGGCCCTGTGGTGCCTGCATCAGGCCCGCCGTTGATAGATTTGGGTTCCCTAACGCCTTGAATCCCGGCAAACTGCGCCCAGATATCAGCCCACATTAAAACGGGATCAAAAATCGGCCCAGAGACGGGGGAAGACTAGGTTATGACTGACAAATTTCGCCTAATTACCCGAAGCGACTTCGATGGATTGGTCTGTGCCGTCCTTTTGAAGGAACTTGATATGATCGACGATATCAAGTTCGTCCACCCGAAGGACATGCAAGACGGCACCATCCTGGTGTCGGAGCGCGACATCTCTACGAACCTGCCATACGTTCCCGGTATTCATCTGGCGTTCGACCATCACCTCAGCGAAACCTTGCGGATGGAGGACAAGCCGGAAAACCATATCATCGATCCGGATGCGCCTTCCGCGGCCCGCGTCGTGTTTGAGCATTTCGGGGGCAAGGCGGCATTTCCGAATGTGGCTGATGACATGATGGCCGCCGTCGACAAAGGCGATGCCGCGCAGTTCAACAAGGACGAGGTGCTCAACCCCCAGGGGTGGGACCTCATGAACTTCCTGATGGATGCGCGCACGGGGCTGGGCCGCTTCCGTGAGTTCCGGGTTTCCAACTATCAGTTGATGATGGACCTGATCGACTATTGCCGAGGCCACTCCATCGAGCAGATTCTGGACCTACCCGACGTCAAGGAACGGGTCGAGCTGTACAACGAGCATCGGGAAAAGCAGATCGATCAGATCAAGCGGTGCTCGACCGTGCACGGCAATCTGGTGATTCTCGACCTGCGGGAAGAAGAAACCATCTTCGCCGGCAATCGGTTCATGATCTACGCGCTGTATCCGGACACCAACATCTCGATCCACGTCATGTGGGGCATGCAGAAGATGAACACCGTGTTTGCGACCGGCAAGTCGATCCTGAACCGGACATCGAACACCAACGTCGGTGAACTGATGCTGAAATACGGCGGTGGGGGACACCTGAATGCAGGAACCTGCCAGGTTGAAAACGAGGATGCCGAACGGGTTCTGGGGGAACTGATCGAACAGATTACCACGGACGGATAATGGATCGCCTGGGCGCAGCCAAAAAGCAGAAACCGGGAACAAAGAGAACGCTCCGCGCGTCCCTGGCGTGGACGGGAGCGGCGGTTCTCGGTTTCGGCTTGGCCGCGGCGATCGCCGGGTGTACGGCCCAGCAATCAAGCGTCGCGCGCGTCATGGAGGCGCTTGGCGTTGACCGCCTTGCCCTCAGTGAAGAAACCCGCGAGCAGCTTGACCGTTTCAACGCGGTCTATGACCGATATGCCAGCACTCAAGAGGCCGAGGAACGCCTGGATTATTTCCGCTTCGCCTTTCGCCGCGTGCGGGCGTCCTACGTGCGTGAAGTCAATGATGCCGAGCTGATCGACGCCGCCATCAAGGGCGTGGAGAAGGACAAGCCTGAACCGGCCAGTCTGGCGCCCCGCGATCTGGTCGAAAAAGCGTTGAACGCCATGCTTCAGTCGCTTGACCCCCATTCCGATTACATGAACGCCCGCGAGTTCGAGGAAACCTACATCACGACGCGTGGCGAGTTTGGCGGCCTGGGGATCGAGGTCACCATGGAAGAGGGGCTGGTCAAGGTCGTCTCGCCCATCGAGGACACGCCGGCCGAGCGTGCGGGCCTGCTGCCGGGCGACCGCATCACGGCCGTCGACGGCGACCCGGTCCTGGGCAAAAGCCTGAGCGAGGCCGTGGCCAAGATGCGTGGTGCCCCGGGAACGGAAATCGTGCTTCGCATCCGCAGGGACAGCCAGCCGGAATTCGACGTCACCGTCGTGCGCGCGGTCATCAAGGTGCGCTCCGTGCGCTGGCGGGTCGACGGCGACATCGGTTACGTCCGGGTGACCCGGTTCTCGGAAAAAGTCGAAAGCGGTATCGCCAAGGCCATGGCGGAATTGCGGACCCAGCCCAATACCCAGATCAGGGGCATTGTTCTGGACCTGCGGTCGAATCCGGGCGGCCTTCTCGATCAATCGCTGATCCTGGCCGACAGTTTTCTCGACAAAGGCGGGATCGTATCCGTGCGTGGACGTACGGCTGAAAATCAGCGTACCTACGATGCCCGCCCGGGCGACCTTGCGCGCAACCTGCCGATCGTCGTGTTGATTAACGGTGGTTCGGCCTCGGCTTCGGAAATCGTCGCCAGCGCCTTGCAATACCACGGCCGGGCGACGGTCATGGGCACGCGGTCCTTCGGCAAGGGGTCGGTGCAGACCATCATGCCGTTGCCGGTGGAGGGGGCGCTGCGCCTGACCACGGCACTCTATTATTCGCCGTCCGGCCATACCATTCAGGCCGAGGGCGTGCATCCGGACATCGTGATCCAGCCGGAAGCCCAGGATCCGTCACAGCGGGAGAAAGACCTGCCGGGCGCGCTTCCCGGCGAGGACCAGGACAGCGCCGACGGCAAGCCGCGTATTCCGGAAAAAAGTTGCCCCGAAGAAGGCGAGCGCAAGGATCGGGTGTTGGGCTGCGCCTATTCGTTCCTCAAGGCCGGGTCGACGGAAAGTTTCCTTGCGGAAATGGCCGCGCGCGAAAAGCGCGCCAGCTAGCGCCCGGCATCGGCGGTCACGCCGTCAGCAACCATCTTTCAGATCGAATGTCGTGAGTGCGTAGTCGACCAGGCGTTCGATGCAGGCGTCGACCTCCGAATCGGCCGTGTCGATGACCAGTTCGGGGGCGTGGGGTGCTTCGTAGGGGGCGGATATCCCGGTGAATTCTGGGATCTCCCCGGCCCTTGCTTTTTTGTAAAGGCCCTTGGGGTCGCGTTGTTCGCATACGTCCAGATCCGCTGCCACATGAATTTCATGGAACTGATCGCCGGCGCGGGCGCGCACGCCATCCCGGTCCGCCCGGTAGGGGGAAATGAAGGCGGTGATGACGATGAACCCGGCGCGGGCCATGATCTGCGCCAGTTCACCGACGCGGCGGATGTTTTCCTGCCGGTCGTCGGGAGAGAATCCCAGGTCCGCGCAAAGTCCGTGGCGGACGTTGTCGCCATCGAGTACGAAGACCTGCTTGCCGCGTCGGAACAAGGCTTCCTCCAGCCGCAATGCCAGGGTCGATTTGCCGGAACCGGACAAGCCTGTGAACCATAGGATGCCGCTTTTATGGCCGTTGGCGGACCAGCGCTCGTGCATGTCGATGTGGTGTGTGACACGCAGGATATTCGCTGACTTTGGTGACTTCTGACGATCCTCGGCGACGAACCCGTCTAGGTTGATCAGGCCGCAGCCGACGATGCGATGATCGGCGACCAGGACGAACCGCCCAGTCTCGGGAGAGTCACCATGGGCGTCCGCCGCCATGTGCCCGCGGGAACGGAACACCACGTCGGCGATCTGGTTGCGGCTGACCGCCGCCGACGCGGATTTCGACAGGTCCCCGGCGTCGAGAACGTGTTCGATCGTCTCGGCGACGCAAATGTATTCACCGGCGTTCAGTTTCATTTTGTAACGGGCACCGGGTGTCAGGGGCTCGGTGCCGAACCATACGATTCGGCCACGCAACGCGTTGATCAGATGCGGGGGCGTTTCCGGGTGGGCGCCCACGGCACCGCGTTCGATGAACGATTGTTGGTCCAGGGTAATACCGATCGACTGTCCGGTTCCGGCGCGTGTGGGGTTGTCTGCCGGGTCCGTCTGGATAGGCCAGGTTTCGATGCTTTTGACACGGCCGCGGCGATTGCCGGGGGAGAATTGAATCTCGTCGCCCACGGCCAGACTGCCGGCAAGGATGCGCCCGGCGAGGATGCGCCGTTCGTCGAACTTGTACACGCCCTGCACAATGAATCGGAGCGGAGAGGTGGCCGCGTCGGCCTCGGCCGTGCCGGGCACCAAGGCGTCCAAATGTTCGATCAGCGCCGGGCCAGAGTACCAAGGCATGGCGCGGCCGCGTGTCAGGATGTTTTCGCCGTCCCGGGCCGCGACGGGAATGGCCTTGACGCGATCTGCGTCGAAGCCGAGGGAGGCGAGATGCGCGGTCACCTGGTCCGACAGATCATCGAACCGAGCCTGATCGTATCCGACGAGGTCCATCTTGGTGACGGCGACGATGACGTCGCGAATGCCCAGAAGCCCCAGCAGGAAGGCATGGCGTTGCGTTTCGGCCTGGAGGCCATCCTTGGCGTCGACCAGCAATACGGCAGCATCCGCCTGGGCCGCGCCGGTAACCATATTCTTGATGAATTCGTGATGGCCGGGGGCGTCGATGAAAACGAAGCGCCGGGTATCCGTTTCAGCCTGAACCTGGGTCGAATCGATGGTGATGCCCTGATCCCGTTCGGCGCGGAGTGCATCCAGCAGGAAAGCCCATTCGAACACCACGCCGCGCCGCTTGCAGCTTTCGGCGACGGCTTCCATCTTGCCCTCGGGAAGGGCGCCTAGGTCGGTGAGAAGGCGGCCCAGCAGCGTCGACTTGCCATGGTCGACATGGCCGGCGAACACGATCTTGACCACTGGTTTGCGGTTTTCGGTTTTCATTGCAGCGGCCATTACATGTAGCCTTCCGTGCGCAGGCGTTCGAAGGAATCCTCGGCTTCGTGGTCCATGGCGCGGCCAGACCGTTCGGCGACGTGGGTTTGTTCCAGTTCGGCGATGATGGCGTCGATGGTCGCGGCTTCGCTGGCCACGGGATGGGTGATGTCCTGATCGCCGAGCGAGCGGTACCGCTTGCCGTTCTTGGCAAAATAAAGCTCGACCACCGGAATGCCTTCGCGTGCGATATAGCGCCAGATGTCCAATTCCGACCAATGCAGGATGGGATGGACGCGCACATGGGTGCCCGGCGGAAAGTCGGTGTTGTATTGGCCCCATAATTCGGGTGGTTGGTCGCGCACGTCCCAGGCGGCATCGATGTTGCGCGGGCTGAACACGCGCTCCTTGGCACGCGTGCCTTCTTCGTCGCGGCGAATGCCGGCGCAGATGCCGTCGAATCCTTCTCGCTCGATCAGGTCTTTCAGGCCTCGGGTTTTGCGTTGGGCGCGCCGTGTCGCCGGCGGCAGGTCCTGGTCCATGTCCTCAAGCGGCGGGCAGCCGCCGACGATTAACTCGACGCCCCATTCGACGGCGTAGCGATCGCGGAAGGCATACATCTCGGGAAACTTGTTGCCAGTATCGACGTGTACCAGCGGGAACGGGACATGGCCGAAGAACGCCTTCTTGGCGAGCCAGACCATGACGTTCGAATCCTTGCCCAGCGACCACAACATGCCGAGCCGCGAAAAGGCCTGATAGGCCTCGCGCAGGATAAAGATGCTTTCACTTTCCAGGCGGTCGAGATCGTTCATGATCGTTTGTCTTTCCCTCGATAGCCGTGCTTGGCGCGGATTGCGCACTGTTGCGGCCTTGTAACCTAAATTGCTTTGGGCGGAAACCGGAAGCCCTACGAAGATGGGGTCATTCCGGATTGTAGCGACCGTTGGGCGCGTGTATGCCGCATTCCGTCTTGTCTCTGCCCGGCCAGCGGCCCGCGCGCGAATAGCCGCCGGTTCCGGACGGCTCCGTGCAGGGAAAACATCCGATCGACGTGAAACCGTGTTCAATCAAGGGGTGGCGTGGCAGTCCGGTGTCGGTGAAGGCGCGGGCAATGGCGGCCTCGCTCCAGTCCGCGAGCGGGTTCACCTTCAGGTAGCGACCATCGATTTCGACCCGTGGCAGGGACGCGCGGTCGCCGCCGTGGAACCGCTTGCGCCCGGAAATCCAGACGTCGAAGGCGGCCAACGCGTTTTCCAACGGGAGGTGCTTGCGCAAGCGGCAGCAGCGGTCGGGATCGTGTTTGTGGAGATCACCCTCGGGGTCCTCGCGGGCGAGGTCGCCGGGGTCAGGGGTGATCGTGCGGACATCGGTCAGACCAAGGTGGCGGACCAATTCGTCGCGGTAGGTGAGGGTCTGCGCGAACAGGTATCCCGTATCCAGAAACACCACCGGCGTCGCCGGATCGGTCTTGGCAATCAAGGTGAGAAGCACTGCCGATTCGGCCCCGAACGACGTGGTGACGACGGTGCGGCTGGGAAAGGCATCGACAATCACCTGGCGGAGCAATTGGTCCGTATTCAAGGGGGCGAGAAGTCGGTCCAGCGCGCCAATGTTCAATGCTGGCGGCAAGGTGGCTGGTGAAGGAGAGGCGGAAGGACCGGAGGTGGAGGGGGGCATGAATAGGCGCCTTGCGATCATTGGGTCGCTGGATTTGTATCAAAATAAAATGTGAAAAGAAAATAAAATATTTAAAAAAATGTATAATAAAATTATATTACAGCATTGTTTTGTAAAAAAAGTACCGGCAACGGCGATTCACCTGGACCTACCTAATCCCCGGGGTTGGATCGTCATCCGAAATGCATGCCGGGTAATATAGTTGTCTGGAAACAAATGGGGCGCGGTGTCCGTGGGTTGATTGACAGCCCAGGGGTGGACCGTTAGCAATCGTGCCAGATCAACAGCCGAGGCCACGGCGCCTCCATCGGGGTTGGAAACAATGGCGTCGAACGACGATAAAAAGACCACAAGCGGACATACCGCGACGAACGGGCATACGGAAAGCCCTGTCGACACCTCGCCCGAGGTTGCCGACGAAATCAAATGCACCACCTGTTACATGTGCGCCTGCCGTTGCGGCATCAAGGTGCACCTGAAGAACGGCCAGATCAGGTATATCCAGGGCAACCAGGAGCACCCGATCAACAAGGGTGTTCTTTGCGCCAAGGGGTCGGCCGGGATCATGACCCAGAATTCCCCGGCCAAGCTGACCAAGCCTTTGAAGCGTGTCGGCCCGCGTGGATCCGGCGAATTCAAGGAAATCGAGTGGGAAGAAGCGCTTGAGACGGCGACGGACTGGTTGGCGCGTATCCGCGCCACGGATCCGCGCAAGCTCGCGTTCTTTACCGGCCGCGACCAAAGCCAGGCACTGACCGGCTGGTGGGCGTCGCAGTTCGGTACGCCCAACTTCGCGGCCCATGGCGGGTTCTGTTCCGTCAACATGGCGGCGGCCGGGCTTTACACCATCGGCGGCAGCTTCTGGGAATTCGGCGAACCCGATTGGGATCGCACCAAATACTTCATGATGTTCGGCGTCGCCGAAGACCACGATTCCAATCCCATCAAGATGGGGCTCAGCACGATCAAGAATCGGGGCGCGAAATTCGTTTCCGTCAACCCGGTGCGCTCGGGCTATTCGGCCATCGCCGATGAATGGGTCGGCATCCGTCCCGGCACGGATGGTCTGTTCGTGATGTCGCTGATCCACCAATTGCTGACCGCCGGCAAGATCGACGAAGACTATCTGGTTCGCTATTCCAACGCCCATTGGTTGGTGATCCAGGCACCCGGGTCCGCCGACGACGGCCTGTTCGTGCGTGATGACGACGGCAAGCCCGTCGCCTGGGACGGTGAGAAAAAGGCGATGGCCGATGCCAACGCCATCGACACCAAGCCGGCCCTGGTCGCCGACGTCACGCTGCCCGACGGGCGGCGCGCCGTGCCGGCCTTCCAGATCATGGCCGAACGCTATCTGGACAAGAAATACGCCCCCGAGGCCGTGGCCGAGGAAACCGGAATTCCGGTCGAAACGATTCGCCGCATCGCCGCCGAGCTGGCCCAGGTCGCCTTCGAAGAAACCATCGAGATCGATCAGCCCTGGACCGACTGGGCCGGGCGCAAGCACGACAAGATGATCGGCCGTCCGATCGCGTTCCACGCCATGCGCGGGATCTCGGCCCATTCCAACGGCTTCCACACATGCCGCGCCCTGCACGTCCTGCAGATGATCCTGGGCACCATCGATTGCCCGGGCGGGTTCCGCTACAAGCCGCCATTCCCCAAGCCGGCCCCGCCGCCGTTGAAGCCGGCGGGCAAGCCAGGGCAGGTCGGCGCGGGGCTGCCGATGCAGGGCCCCCCCTTGGGCTTCCCCACGGGCCCGGAAGATCTGATCGTCAACGCCGATGGGACGCCCCGGCGTATCGACAAGGCGTTCTCCTGGGAATATCCGCTGTCGGCCCACGGCATGATGCATATGGTCATCACCAACGCGGCCAATGGCGACCCGTACCCCATCGATACCTTGTTCATGTTCATGGCGAACATGAGCTGGAATTCGACCATGAATTCCACGGGCGTGGCGGAAATGCTGACCGCCAAGAACGAGGAAACGGGCGAATACAAGATTCCCCGCATCATCTATTCCGATGCCTACTATTCGGAGATGGTCGCCTATGCGGATCTGATCCTGCCCGATACGACCTATCTCGAACGCTGGGACTGCATCTCGCTGTTGGATCGTCCGATCAGCTCGGCCCATGCAGCCCAGGACGCCATCCGCCAACCGGTGATCGAGCCCGACCGCGACGTGCGGCCGTTCCAGACGGTGCTGCTCGATCTGGGTGTGCGCTTGGGCCTGCCGGGCATGGTCAAGACTTATGGCGAGCCCAAGTATCCAGGCGGTTATGCCGACTACATCGTCAACCACATGCGCGCCCCCGGCATCGGGTCGCTGATCGGCTGGCGCGGCAAGGACGGCGAAAAGACGGCCCGGGGTGAGGCCAACCCGGACCAGCTGAACAAGTACATCGAAAACGGCTGTTTCTTCAGCCACGAAATCCCGCCCGAGGCGTTGTATTTCAAGATGGCCAACAAGGCCTATCTGGAATGGGCGGCGGAAGCCGGGTTCATGGGCCATGCCGATCAGGTCGTGTTCCAATTGTATTCGGAGCCCCTGCAGCGGTTCCGCCTGGCGGCCCGTGGCCACGGCCCGAACCAGCCGCCGGAAAAGGATCGCGCACGCATCGATGCCTATTTCGATCCGATCCCGGTCTGGTATCCGCCGTTCGAAGGCTCGATGATCGACACGGACGAATTCCCGCTGCACGCCCTGACCCAACGTCCCATGCAGATGTACCATTCCTGGGGTTCGCAGAACGCCTGGCTGCGCCAGATCACCGGTTCCAACAAGCTGTATGTCGGCATGGAAGTGGCCGCCAAGCACGGGATCGAAGACGGTGATTGGGTGTGGATCGAAAGCTATCACGGCCGGGTCAAGGCGCAGGCGGCGTTGATGGACGGGGTCAACAAGCACACGGTCTGGACCTGGAACGCCATCGGCAAGCGGGCCGGGGCCTGGAACCTGGAGAAGGACGCCGGCGAGGCGACCAAGGGGTTCCTGTTGAACCACATCATCTCCGAACTGCTGCCGGAACGCGCCGGCTACCGCTATTCCAATTCGGACCCGGTGACCGGGCAGGCGGCTTGGTATGATTTGCGCGTGCGCATCGAAAAAGCAAAACCGGAAGAGGCCGGCGAAACCTGGCCCAAGCCAGCGCCCGTGACGCTGCCCAGCGGATTGCGCGAGCGACCGGATATCCTGCGCTACGGCGCCGGTTTCAAGAAGCCGGGAGGGGCGGCCTGAGATGACGACCCTTCCCAGCGAAACCACCACGAAGCTCGGCCTGGTCATCGACCTGGATATCTGCGTCGGTTGCCACGCCTGTGCCGTTAACTGCAAGGAATGGAACACGGGCGGCCATATGGCGCCGCTTACGGACCTCAAGCCCTATGGGGCCAAGCAGCAGGGCGTGTGGTTCAACCGCATCCATTCGTTCGAAACCCAGCGCTCGGACGGCAAGCCGAATCAGACCGTGCACTTCCCCAAATCCTGCCTGCATTGCGAGGACGCGGCTTGCGTCACCGTTTGCCCGACGGGGGCCAGCTTCAAGCGCGGCGCCGACGGCATCGTGCTGGTCGACGAAACGAAGTGCATCGGCTGCAAGCTATGTTCCTGGGCTTGCCCTTACGGGGCCCGCGAATACGATTCCGACGCCGGGGTGATGAAGAAGTGCACGCTGTGCATCGACCGTGTCTACAACAAGAACCTTCCGGAGCGGGAGCGGGTGCCGGCTTGTGTCTCGACCTGCCCGGCCAGCGCGCGCCATTTCGGGGATTTGGGTGATCCCAATTCTGATGTGTCCAAGCTGGTGGCGGCACGGGGCGGCTACGATCTGATGCCGGAAATGGGCTACAAGCCGACCAACAAGTACCTGCCGCCGCGGCCCCGCCGCGCCGATGCGGCACCGGGCGGGCCGAAGGATCTGGCCGCAGAGCCCGGACCCGAGAACCCCATCCTGCGCTGGGTCGACAAGGTCCTGTCCCGCTAACGCAAAAGAATTAAAGAGAACGCGCGTCATGCATCCGGCATTTTCGGTCATTTTCTTCACGGTTTCCTCCGGCGCGGGCTACGGCCTGCTGGCGCTTGTGGGCGCCCTGGGCGCGGCGGGGCTGCTGCCCGCCGATCGCCTGTTCGGGCTGACCGCGATCATCCTGGCGCTGGCCGCCGTCACGGCGGGGCTGCTGTCCTCGACCTTTCACCTGGGCCATCCGGAACGGGCCTGGCGTGCGTTCAGCCAATGGCGTTCAAGCTGGCTGTCGCGTGAAGGCGTGGCCTCCGTTTTGACCTACGGCCCGGCGCTGGCCCTGGCGGCCGTCTGGATGTGGCCGGACCGCTTCGGCGCCTATGGCCCTGTCGCCGGCGCGGCCTCGGCGGTCATGGCGTTGGTCACCATCTATTGCACGGCGATGATCTATCGCTCGCTGGCGACCATCCACCAATGGTCCAACGGATGGGTCGTGCCGTCCTATCTGGTGCTCGGCCTGGCCACGGGTCTTGTCTGGTTGAATGCGCTTCTGGTCCTATTCGGCGCGGAAAGCTATGTGGTTGCGGTGGCGTCCATGTGGGGCGTGCTGGCGGCGGCGGCGATCAAGGTCTTCTACTGGCGGTTCATCGATACGACCCGCCACGCGGCGACGCCGGAAAGCGCCACGGGCCTGGGGGCTTTGGGCAAGGTCCGCTATCTGGAAGGCCCACATACGGAACAGAACTATCTGCTCAACGAAATGGGCTACCGGGTCGCCCGAAAGCATGCCCTGAAGCTGCGCCGGATCGTCCTGATCGGCGGATATCTGGCGGCGATCTGCGCCGTCGGTGTCGGGCTCAAGATCCAGGGCCCGGGCGAGGGCGCCCTGGCGTTGTTGGGGGCCGCGCTGGCAACGGCGGGCACGCTGGTCGAACGCTGGCTGTTCTTCGCCGAGGCTCGCCATGTGGTGACCCTCTATTACGGCGCCGACCGGGCCTGACCTTTATCCTTACAGGTGTGACGCAGATCACTGTTGGCGCGATCCCTTTGACATAGGGTGAGGGTGAGCGTATATCTGTGCTCACTGATAAAAAGAAAAATAACAACGACTTGGGCTCCGTGATGGCATGTTGGAGCAGCCATCCGATAGGAGTTCGACATTATGGCCGAGACCACCCAGACCCCTGGTGGCACCCCTCAGACGCACACGATGTCGGCGTCTGGCGCTGAAGTATTGACCTTGCCCGAGGGTCTTTCCATATCCGAAGCCGAATTTGCGGTTGATGGTTCCGACCTTGTTTTGACCTTCCCTGATGGGTCGAAGGTCACGGTCGAGAATTATTACGAGCAGGCCCAGCCGCCGCAGCTCGCATCCGCCGATGGCGCCAACCTTTCCGGCGACATGGTGGTCCAGCTGACGGGCACGCCCGACAGCGCCAACACCTCCTCAATTCAACAGTTCGCCGATGCCGCGTCCGGGACGCAGGTGATCGGCGGTACCGACGGTGCGCCGATCGGCACGGTCAAGACGCTGACCGGCGAGGTCTGGGTGACCCGCGCCGACGGGACCCGCGTCCAGCTCCAGGCCGGGGACCAGGTTTTCCAGGGTGACAGCATCGAAACCGGCCCCGAGGGGGCCATCGGCGTGCTCCTCGCCGACGAAACGACCTTCTCCATGGGCGAAGCCAGCCAGATGGTGCTGGACGAGATGGTCTACGACCCGGCGACCCAGAACGGCTCCCTTAACGTTTCCGTGGTCCAGGGCGTGTTCACCTTCGTGTCCGGCCAGGTCGCCAAGACCGACCCCGATGCCATGAAGATCGACACCCCGGTCGCCACCATCGGTATTCGCGGTACCCAGGTCGGTATCGAAATCCCGCCGGCCGGCGAGGGTGACATGCAGGTCATCCTGATGGAGGAAGCGGACGGCTTCGTCGGCGAAGTCGTGATCGAAAACAACGCCGGCCAGGTCGTGATGAACCAGGGTGGGGATTTCGTCTCCATCCCGAGCTACGATTCCCAGGCCTCCCAGCGTGGCATCATGAGCGACGACGACATCGTCGAACGCCACGCCACCACCCTGAAACACCTGCCGGTCGAAGACACCGACGGTGACCGCACCTCGGGCAACCACTTCGGCCTGCAGGAAGACATCGAACAGGGCACCAATCAGGATCAGGGGCAGCAGGACGATCAGCCGACGGCTGAGGAACTGGCGGACACGGAAACCGCCGCCGGCGGCAACCAGGACGAAACCCAGCAGCCGACGCCCGAACTTGATGCGCAGTCCGATGAGCCTTCGGCCGAGGACCTGAACAATCTGGACACGCAGGCTGGGGGGCAGCAGGGCTTCCAGGAAGACTTCACCGACGTCACGACCGAAGTCGATCCCTTCGCGCCGGATCCCCAGGATACGGGGCTCGGCACGGGTAGCGGCACCGGAAATACGGGGGCGACTGACCGGCAGGACGGCGCCGGCGACAGCGGCAAGGACGACGACGCCGGGACCCAAGAAGAGTTCATCGGCGATGGCGCGTCCGTCATCGCGGGTGATGTTGACGGCTTTGAAGACGGCGCGATCAGCCTGCCGTTGACGGTCAATAAGGTCGATGCGAGCGACACTCTGTCGGTCACGCTTACGGGTATTCCCGAAGGCTCGGTCCTCAGCAGCGCGGCGGGCACGATCGCCGTCACCGGCACCACAGCCATCTTGACCGAGGCGCAACTCCAGGGCCTCGCCATCACCCCGCCGGAAAACTATTCCGGTTCCTTCAACATTGGCGTGTCCGCGACCACGATCGAAGGCGGCGTGATTTCCAATGCGACCACGGGGACCATTAGCGTCGATGTGACGGGCGTGGCCGATGTGCCGACGCTGACCATGTCGGTCGGCGACGAAGTTTCGGGCGCGGTGCCCTTGAACATCACCGCGACCACACCGGACACGGACGGCAGTGAAACCGTCACCGTGACGATCGGGGATATCCCGGTTGGGGCGACGCTGAATCTGGGCGACGGCACGACTTTCACCGCAACGGACGGCAATACCAGCGTTACCTTGTCGCCGGACCAGCTTTCCGGGCTGAGCATCGTCCCGGTTGGTGAGGAGCTGTTTAACCTAAGCGTTTCCGCGACGACGACGGAAGCGGATGGCGACAGCCTGACGCTGCCGACGCAGACGTTGTCGATCGACCCGAACAATCTGGCTGAGGGCGCGACCCTTGATCTCGGCGCGGCGTCCGGTGATGAAGACACGGCCATCGCCTTGCCGATCACCATCGATAAGGCAGATGAGGGCGAAACGGCTGAAATCACGCTCTCCGGCATTCCCGAAGGCGCCACCCTGTCCAACGCCAACGGTCCGATCACGGTCAACGAGGACGGCACGGTCGTTCTTTCCGAAGCCGATCTGGACGGCCTCCAGATCACGCCGCCCGCGAACAGCGACGTCGATTTCGATCTCGGCGTGTCCGTCGTGACCAAGGACGGCGATAGCACCTCCGAGCCGACGACCGGCACCATCTCCGTCGGCGTCGACGGCGTGGCGGATGTGCCGACCTTGAGCGTCGACAGCGCCTTGTCCAGTGTTGAAGACGGCGGCCCGATCGCCCTCGATATTTCCTCCGCGCTGACCGATACGGACGGCTCGGAAACGCTCAGCGTGACCATTTCCGACATCCCGCCGGGCGCCACCGTTACGCTTGCCAACGGCATTTCCTTCACGGCGTCCGAGGACAATACCTCGCTCAATCTGACGCCGTCGCAATTGCAGGGCCTGACCGTCACGCCGACTCCGAACAGCGGTGACGATTTCCAACTGACCGTGACCGCGACCTCGACGGAAGCAAACGGCGATACGGCGACCCAGACGGCAACGATCGACGTTGCGGTCGCATCGCAGGCCGATGCGCCGACCGTCGATGTCGGTGCTGCTTCGGGTCTGGAAGATGGCGGACCGATCGCGCTCAACATCGATCCCCAGGCGGCCGCCGAGGACATCAACGGCGAGATCGTCTCCGTGACCATCACGGGCGTGCCCGAGGGGGCGACGCTGTCCGCCGGCACGTTCGATACCGAAACGGGTGCCTGGACCGTCGACGCGGCGGATGTGGATGGCCTCACGGTCTCTCTGCCGGAAGACTTCGACACCGATTTCTCGCTGCAGGTTTCCGCCACGGCCCAGGAAACCGATCCGGACACGGGTGAGATCACCACGGCGACCTCCGACCCGGTGGCGCTCGACGTTTCCGTCATTGCTCAGGCGGATGCTCCGGCCACCGTGGTCGATGCGGTGTCCGGTTTGGAAGACGGCGGGGCCATCCCGCTGACCATCGACGCCACGACGGCGGCCGAGGACATCAACGGCGAGATCACCGGTTTCACCATTTCCGACATTCCGGTGGGAGCCATCCTGAATCTGCCGGGCGGTTTCGCCTTTACGGCGACGGAAGGTAATACGTCGTTCGACCTGACGCCGGCTCAGGTCGAAGGGCTGTCGATTTCCTTGCCTGAAAATTTTGATACGGACTTCGCGCTCTCCGTCACCGCGACGGCATCGGAAACCGATCCGGAGACCGGCGAGGTCACCACGGCGACCTCCGATCCGGTGGCGCTGGACGTCTCCGTCATCGCCCAGGCCGACGCGCCGACCGTCGATGTCGATGCCGCCTCCGGTCTGGAAGACGGCGGACCGATCGCGCTCAACATCGATCCCCAGGCGGCCGCCGAGGACATCAACGGCGAGATCGTCTCC
>PALN01000090.1 GCA_002706405.1 Rhodospirillaceae bacterium
AGAACCATTTTCAAAGACCCATACCTGTATCCCTTCGGCAGCGAAAATCCGCAAGCGAGATTGCGTGCAGGCCGACGCTGCTCTGATGATGGACTTCGAAAACTATACAATTGGTCGACTCGTCGCTTCACGCGGTAACTATGACTACAAGAACAAGGAGTATCAGGGAGTCGTTCGGCAGATTAAGTGGCGGATCGTTAATCTCGGGTATTCAAAAGAAAAGTTCCAACAAATCGACGGGAACATTGCAGAAGCCAATTTTCGCTTTGGGCGGTCCGAGAGCGGGGAGAAGACGGATCGCTATGGGAAGAAGTATTCATGGATCGCATTTTTTGAAGTCAGCGGGATGCGCGCCGATCGAGGGCTGTTGCCTCATTACGATGAGACCTATCGAGCATCGGAATGCGATATTGACCCAAGCTTCCCTTCTGAAGCGCCAGAGTGGCGTCCCAAGCTCAATAGGTATTTCCGAAAATCAGTAAAGCATCCGGAAAGATGGATTCGTGCTGGGCAACCGCCTCGGTACGATCACCTTCTTCAGATGACGGAAGTGGACAATTGGCCTGGCCCGTGGGTGCTTTTGGACGGGTTCATTCTGGAAGGGTCGCCAAGCGACAAACGAGAGGTGTTTACCTTCCTCCGAGGTGTATTGGTGAAAGAAGGCGACATTGACCGTCTCCGCTCACGATTCTTGTCTGTTGATACGCTAAGCAATCATCAGATACCTGAGTCTTCATCGGACTATTCGGTTTTTGCGGGAGAGGTCCCGTGGCGTCGAACATTTGGGTCTTACTATCGAACTAAGGACGGTAGAATTCGCCGACACTTGGAAGAAGCATTCGAAGGCCACCGGACAAGGACGATCCGAAAGAGGGCAGACAAACTAAGCCGCTCTGAGCGCAAGGAATACCGTGCTCAGATACACTGGGATGGGTTGATCGAGATTCTGCAAAGGCGATCGCCCGAAGAGGGGGCGAAGGAAGCGAAAGCGCAGATTAGTACGCCGGAGGTTGTCGAAATACACAGGTTTGAACGGGTCCCAGGTGTCAAGATAGAGATTCCCGTGGCGTCGTATGGGTGGTCAAGCAGCAATAGCGTTGAGAACCAAGCAGGAAACATTGAATTTCCAGCGCCCTCTCTATGCGTAGCGTCCGGCATGAAAAACACCGGAAACTTAGTTGATTTGGTCGATATCCGTGGAAGACCTGCCAGTCTTTACCGAGTCTTCAATAGAAACGCCTCGTTCGGGATGTCTCATCTCATTTTTATGCGAAGAGACCTGTTGAGTGCCTACCTACGTCGCACCAAACAGCGGATCGTTTGGCTTGTTTGGGGCGAACGATCGATGCACTACACGGCCCTGGAAGGCATGAGAGGAAAGCTCCAACCCATCTGGCAAAGCAATCAGCATGTCCATCGGAAAATGGTGGTAGGGCAAATTTGAAGGCCATTGAGTTCGTCGATACGCCGATGCGAGACTTAGCGACCTAGAATGTCTTCGGCTCGCTAATGTCCACTCCTGGCTATTACCTGACCTCGTTCGCAATCTGACTATAGTGCTTGGGCGCGCAAACCACCCCTTCCAATCCCGAAAACAAGATTGTATACAATCCGCCATCATGAATTTTGAACTCACCGAAGAACAGCGTCTGTTCCAGGACGCGGTCGGCGCCTTTGCCCGGGATAACCTGGCCGAAGGTGCCCTTGAACGCGCGCATGCGGGGGAATACCCGCGTGACGTTGCCAAGCTCATGGCGGAAAACGGCCTGTTGGGCATCACCATCGCGGAAGAGGATGGTGGCCAGGGCGGCAGCCTGATGGACGCGGTCATCGCGATCCAGGAAGTGGCGATGCATTGTCCGCGCTCCGCCGACGTCATCCAGGCGGGCAGCTTCGGCGCGATCCGGGTTCTGGCAGCTTACGGTACGCCGGACCAGAAGGAACGCTATTTGAAGCCGCTGCTGGCGGGGGAAACCCTGATCGCCGTCGGCATGACGGAACCGGACGCCGGGTCCGCCGTGACCGACCTGCGCACCACGGCGACGCCGGACGGCGAGGGGCTCCGCATCAACGGCCAGAAATGCTTCACCAGCCATTCGCCGGAAGCCGACGTGTTCCTGGTCTACGTGCGCTTCGGCCCGGGCGTGGGCGGCATCGGCTCGGTGCTGATCCCGCGCGACGCGGAAGGCCTGGAATTCGGCAAGCCGACGCCGTTCCTGGGCGGCGACGATTGGGCGCCCCTGTTCTTCACCGATCTGTATGTGCCGCCGGAAAACATCCTGCTGCGCGAAGGCGGCTTCAAGAAACAGATCGCCGGGTTCAATGTGGAGCGCATCGGCAACACGGCGCGCTCGCTCGCCCTCGGGCGTCTGGCCTTCGAGACGGCGAAGGAGCACGCCAAGACCCGCAAGCAGTTCGACCGGCCCTTGGCCGAGTTCCAGGGCCTGCAATGGAAGTTCGCGGAAATGCAGATCAAGCTCGACGCCGGGCAACTGCTGCTGTATCGCGCCGCCGTCAACGCCGACAACGGCTTTCCCTCGGCCCAGGAAACGGCCATCGCCAAGGCCTTCTGTAACGAGGCCGGGCATTGGGTGTCGTCGGAAGCGCTGCAGGTCATGGGCGGCATGGGCTACAGCCAGGACAGCATCGTCGAATACTGCTTCCGCCGCACGCGGGGCTGGATGATCGCCGGCGGGTCCATTGAAATCCTCAAGAACCGCATCGCCGAGGGGGTGTTCGACACCCGGTTCTCGCAGCGTCCCCCGAAAGCCAAATGAGCGACCACGCGACCCTGGTCCGGGCCCTGTTCACGCCCCGGGCCGTGGCCCTGATCGGCGCCTCGGCGGACCCCACGAAAAACTCCGGCCGGCCGCAGCGGTTCCTGAAAGCCCATGGCTTCACCGGCGACGTCTATCCCATCAACCCGGGCCGCGACGAAGTTCAGGGCGTGCCCGCGTTCAAGTCCGTCACGCAAGTGCCGGGCCCGGTCGATCATGCCTTCATCATGGTCCCGGCCAAGCATGTCGAGGACGCCGTCCGCCAATGCGGCGAAAAGGGCGTGCCGGTCGCGACCATCTATTCCGACGGCTTCGCCGAAACGGGCGCCGAAGGCCGCAAGATGCAGGAACGCCTGGTCGCCACGGCACGCAAGGCGGGCGTGCGCCTGATCGGCCCCAACTCCATGGGCGTCATCCATCCGGCCTCTGCCCTGACCCTCTCGGTCAACGCGGTGCTGGAAATGGAAGGGATCAAGCCGGGCGGCCTGTCGCTCATTTCCCAGAGCGGCACCATCCTGGGCACGCTGCTGTCACGCGGTGCGGCGCGGGGCATCGGCTTTGCCCGCATGATCGGGGTCGGCAACGAAAGCGATTTGGGCGTGGGCGAACTGGTCGACCTGCTGGTCGACGATCCCGAGACCAAGGCCATCCTGCTGTTCATCGAGGCCGTGCGCGACGGGGACGTTCTGGCCGCCGCCGCGCGCCGCGCGTTCGAGGCCGGCAAGCCGGTGATCGCCTACAAGCTCGGCCGCTCCGACGCGGGGCGCGAACTGGCGCTCAGCCATTCCGGGGCCATCGCCGGCCCGGCCAAGGCGGCGGATGCCTATTTCAAGGCCCATGCTATCGCCCGGGTCGAAATGCTCGAAGGTCTTTTGGAAGCGCCGCCCCTGTTCCTGGGGCATCCGCCGGCCAAGGGCAAACGCGTCGCCGTGGTCACGACCACGGGCGGCGGGGCGGCCTCGGTCGCCGACCGCCTGGGCTTGCTGGGGGCGACCCTGGTGCCGGCCCCGGACAGCGTGCGCGAAGCCCTGCGCGCTCATGGCCTGGAAATCGGCCGCGGCCCCCTGGTCGACCTGACCATGGCGGGCACGCGGGAAGGGGTTTACGGCGCGGCGCTGGAACAGCTTCTGGCGGCGGACGAGATCGATGCCGTGGTCACGGTGGTGGGGTCTTCCGGCCAGTTCAAACCGGAACTGGCCGTGGCCCCCATCGTCGAACATGCGGCGGGGGCGTCCAAGCCCGTGGCCGCGTTCATCGCGCCGCAGGCGGATAAGTCGTTGGCCCTGTTGCAGGCCGCCGGGATCGCCAATTTCCGCACGCCCGAAGCCTGCGCCGATGCGATCATGGCCTTCCTCAACCGCAGCGCGCCGCGCCCGCTGCCCGAGGTTGATACTCATGCCAAGGAACGCGCCGACGCCTTGGTCGCCCGCGCCCCGGCCCCGCTGCTGAACGAGCGCGAGGCGTCTTTGGTGTTCGAGGCCCTGGGCCTGCCCATCGCCCCGGCCCAGGTCATCATGGCGCCGGGTGAACCCATCGCCGTGCCGTTCCCGGTCGCGGTCAAGGTCTTGGCCCGCGACATTCAGCACAAAACGGAGCGCGGCCTGGTGCGCCTCGGCATCGACACGCCGGAAGGGGTGTGGGATGCCGCCGAACAATTGTTGGCCGAGGTGCCGGAGGCCGAGGGCATTCTGGTCCAGTCCATGGCCCAAGGCGTGATCGGCGAGGTCATCGCCGGATACCGCCTGGACCAGGAAGCGGGGCCCATTGTCCTGGTCGGCCCCGGCGGGGTGATGGCCGAGGTCTATGATGATGCCGCCGTGCGCACGGCCCCTGTGGACGAGGACGAGGCCATGGCCATGATCCGGGAGGTCAAGGGCCTGGCACCGATCCGGGGGTTCCGGGGCAAGCCGGCGGGCGATTTGAAAGCGCTCGCCAAGGCCATCGCCGCGCTGTCGAACCTGGCGGTTCTGGGCACCCCGGTGCTGGAGGCCGAGATCAATCCGCTGATGGTGCGGGGCGAAGGGCAGGGTGTCGTCGCTGTCGATGCGCTGCTGCGGCTCAAATCCCGCTAAGGCTGACTTTAGTTAAGCTTGCTTTGAACCGTCATGGGATCGGCGTATCCTTGCAGTCTTAATAAGAGCCCGACAGGGCCTGTTGAGACATCTGGTGCAGGGAGGCACCCCATGGCCATCCAACAGAACGATATCGAACGCCGTCACGCAAGTGCCCGCATGAGCCAGATCGCCGCCACCGCCGATACGGTCTATCTGGCCGGACAGGTCGCGACGGGGACAGCCCGCGGCGCCAGCGTCGCCGAGCAGACGCGTGAAATCCTGGGCAACATCGATGCCTATCTGGCCGAGATGGGCACGAACAAGTCGCGGATTTTGCAGGCTCAGATCTGGCTCAGCGACATGGCCTGTTTCGCCGAAATGAATGAAGTGTGGGACGCCTGGGTCGACCCCAAAGCGACGCCCGTCCGTGCCTGCGTGCAGGCCGCCCTGGCTTCGCCCGACTGGAAGGTCGAGATCATGGTGACGGCGGCCCGCTGACGAAGACCACGAACATCTACCAAGCAGGAAAGACGAGACGATCCATGACCAATACCAAACGCGCGGTTGTCGTGATTTGCGACGGCCTGCGGGCCGACCTGATTACCCCCGAATGGACCCCCAACCTGTGGCGGCTGAAGGAGCGTTTTCGCAGCTTCACCAATCACCGCAGCGTCTTTCCCTCGACCACGCGGACCAATGCGGCATCGCTCGCCACGGGCTGTTATCCGGCGCGCCACGGCCTGGAAGGCAACGCCATGGCCCTGGAAGAGGATGGCCGGTTCGAAGTTCTGAGCGTCGGCCCTCCCGGATTCCGCGACCGTTTGGAAAAGGCGCGGGGACGGACCCTGACGATGCCGACCCTGGCCGAGCGGGTGACCGGCGCCGGCTGGGGGGCGGTGGTCTATTCCAACGTGTCGCCGGGGGCGGCCATGTTCCATGATCCGGACGGCCATGGCTTCATTTATCATCGGTCGTTCTCGCAAGGCCCCGGCCGCGCGGTGCTGGACCCGTTGGGTATCGAGCATACGGCGGCCGGCGACACGGTCCTGACCGATCGGTTCCTCGACGAGGTGCTGATCCCCGGCGGACCGGAATACGCCCTGATCTGGCAGTGCGAGCCCGACCATACCCAGCATGCGGTCGCGCTGGGATCGCCCGAGCATCTGGCGGTCATCGCCGCCGCCGATGCCAACGCCGGGCGCATCGCCGACCGGGTTGAGGAGTTGGACCCGACGGGGGAGAATATTCTGCTGCTGGTGGGCTCCGACCATGGCCATGAGACGACGACCGAGATCGTCGATCTGGATGAGGTCCTGGTCGCGGCCGGCCTGAAGGACGGGCCGGACAGTCGCGAGGTCGCCATCGCACCCCAGGGCACGTCGGTGACGATCTATCTGGCGCCCGAGGCCATGGAGCGGGAAGGGGCCATCGTCGAATTCCTGATGGGGCACCCGGCAGTCGGCGGCGTCATTCACGGTGCCGACCTGGCCAAGCTGGGCATGCCCGTGGGCGAGGGCGTGCCGCGCATCGCCGTGACCGGCAAGGTGACCGACGCGCCGAACGAATTCGGGGTCAAGGGCGGGTCCGTGGCCTTTCAGGGCACGCTGAAAATTTCCAACAATCAGGGCTGCGGCCAGCACGGCGGCCTGGGCACCTATGAACAAAGCCCCTTCGCCATGGCGCGGGGGCCGCGCTACCCGGGCGGGACGGAAAGCGCCGATCCGACCAGCACGGTCGATCTGGCGCCGTCGATCCTGCGTCACCTGGGCCTGGACCACGCCGACATGGATGGCGCGCCGCTGCCCTGACCGCAGAGCCAAAGGACCTTTCAGATGACCAAGATCAACATTCAGTTCTCCCGGTTTTCGGCCTTCTACACGCCGCTGATTGCGACCATGGCCGGCGGCTTTCTGACGGAGGAAGGGCTGGACTATGAATGGTCCAAGGCGGCGAACAACGACGCGGCGTTACAGAACTTGGCCGACGGCACGGTCGATGTCGCCCAGTCGGCGGTCGGGGTCAGCCTGATCCAGTTGGCCCGCGGCGACCAGCCGGCGGCCCGGCACTTCGCCCAAATCAACGAACTGGACGGCTTCTTTCTTGCCGGCCGCCATGTCGACCCCAATTTCCAATGGGCGCAGCTCGAGGGCTCGGACGTGCTGGTCGATCACGGGCTGCAGCCCATGGCGATGTTCAAGTATGCCTGCATGAAGGCGGGCATCGATTTCGACAAGCTGAACGTGATCGACGCGGGCGGCGGGGCCGATATGGAAAAGGCCTTCCGCGCCGGGACGGGCGACTATGTCCACCTGCAGGGCCCGGCGCCGCAGAACATGGAATACGAAGGCGTCGGCTACCCCGTGGCCGAGGTCGGCAAACCCATCGGGCCTTGCGCGTTCTCGTCCCTTGCCGCCATGCCCGCATGGCTGGCGACGGACGCGGCCAAGGCCTTCACCCGCGCGTATACGAAAACACGGGTCTGGATCAATGAGGTCCCAGCCGACGAGGTTGCCCGCAAGGTGGCCGAATTCTTCCCTGAAACCCATGCCTCGGTTCTGGCCGAATGCATCGCGGCCTACCAGGGGCTCGGCAACTGGGTGCCGCGGGTCGATATCACCGAAGCTTCGCTTGCGGTCGCCCAGGACGTGTTCCAGTTTGCCGGGCACATCAAGGGGCCTTATCCCTATGATGTTCTTTGTGCCCATCCTCCCGCCGTTTGACTCTAGAATTGCCCACCCGCCCATGCCCAACACTTCAGATCTGAGCGGCGCGCCGCCCCCGCCGGCGCCCGATACAAGCGGCGCCAATCCATGGAAGACTCGTCTGCCCATCCTGGTCGGCGCCCATGCGGTCGGAACCTCCAATTGCGTCGCCGTGCTGTCGATGGCGCCCGTGATCTCGGCTGCCTTTGGCCTGACGGCGACCCAGTTCGGTATCTTCATTTCCTGCTACTACGCGGGACAGGCGATCTTTTCCGTACCCGCCGGCGGCTTTACCGACCGGCTGGGCGTGGGATGGAGCCTCGTCATCGGCCACGCCATCATGGCGCTGGCGGCGGTATTGATCAGTCAGGCGCCGACTGTCGACGTTTGTATGGTCGCGGCTTTCTTCATGGGCGCCGGCTACTCCATGCTGAACCCGTCGACCGCCAAGGGCGTGTTCGAATGGTTCCCGGCCCATCGTCGGGGGGCGGCCATGGGCATCAAGCAGGTCGGCGTGCCCATCGGCGGGCTGGTCGGTGCTGCCTGCGGCTTTCTTGCGGCCAGTTATGATTGGCAGATGCTGATGCTGGGCGTGGCCGGGATCATCATCTTGAACGGCATGGCCTGCCTGACCCTGGTGCCCGTATCGACCAAGGGCGGGGGGGCGCGCAAGAACATCACCGCCGTGGTCAAGGATGGGCGGGTGAACGCTTTTGCCATCGGCGGCGGCGTCATCAACATGGGGCAGACCAATTTCTTCGCCTTCCTGACCCTGTTCCTGGCCGAAGCCGCGCGCATGGGACAGCAGACCGTCTCCACCGCGATGGCCGTGGCCCAGGCGTCGAGCGCCGTTGGGCGCATGGGATGGGGGGCGATTTCCGACAAGGCCTTCGGCGGCCGGCGTATCGTCACCATGACAGTGATCTGCGCGGCGGCCGTCGGGTTTTTTGTCATGATGCCCCTGGTGACCGAATCCTGGGGCATGGTCATGGGGTTTGGACTGGCCTTATGCCTGGGCCTGACCATTGCGTCCTTCCCGCCGGTGGCCCAGGCCATCCAGGTGGAAATGGTTGATCCGCATCTGGCGGGCTCCGCCGTCGGCTACAACATGCTGTGGACGCATGGTTGTGCGACCCTGGCGCCGATCATGTTCGGCTATGCCGTCGATCATTTCGGGGGGTTTTCCAGCGGTTGGCTGGTCACGGCGGGCTGTGTCGCGGCCGGCACGCTGGTCATCTATATGATGGTAAGGTCGGGGCCGCGTCGGCGGACCTATGGGCGCTGAAGGCGCGGCGTATTAGGAACCGGTCACTGCGTTTCGAAGAACCGTTTCCATTTTTCGTTTTCGGTCTGCCAGTCGGAATAGGAAATGACGTGGGTGACCGTTTCGCCGTCGTTCGACATGGGCAGGCGCAGGCATTCCTGAAACCGGGATGGCTGATCGGTTCGCGGCCGCAGGTCATGGACGAAGGCAATGGCCCGGCGTTCCGCGACGACCATGCGGTATTCCCGGTCGATCGCACGGCCGTGTTCTTCGGGTAAATGGTCCAAAGGGGAGCGGCCCGTGTAGTCGAACCCCTTCACGTCGGCAAGCCCCGTGCCCCAGAAGCGGTACTTGAATTTTTGCGGGTTCTCGATGACTTCGACGACGGTGAAGTAGGGAACGGCAGCCGCCGGATACTTCAGAATATCGGCAACGGCCCAGGAGGGGGCGAACGCGTCTTTCTTCAATTCATTCCAAACCTGCAGAACCGGTTGAAACAGCGGGCCACCCAGGTCGGATGCCGCAAGCTGATGATGAACGAGCTTATAGGTCGGCGTTGGATTTCGAATGTCGCACCTCTTTCTTCGGCCCCCGAATTCTGGAACACGTTGAAATAAGACACCGCAAGGACCATGCCAAGTTTTGAGTCATTGTCGTCGCTCGGGGGGTAAAATTTTCATTTGGTGGACAAAAGAAAAGGCCCGGAAATCCGGGCCTTTCCCATTTCAATAATGGTTTTGTTCTAAGCGGCCCGGACATCGGTCAGGAACCGCTCCACGACGACGCGGAGGTTCGCCGCCTTTTCGCTGAGATCGCGGGACACGCCGAGCACTTTCTCCGACGCCTGGCCCGTATCGTTGGCGGCGTCGTTGACCGACACGATCGTCGATGTCATTTCCTGCGTGCCCAGGGCGGCCTCTTCGACATTGCGGGCAATCTCCTGGGTCGCCGCCTGTTGTTCCTCGATTGCGGCGGCGATGCCGGTGGCGATGTCATGGATTTCCGAGATCACGGTGGTGATTCCTTCCGTTGCCGTGACCGCCTGTTGCGTCGAGTTCTGGATGCCGCCGATCTGTTGGGCGATTTCATCGGTCGCCCGGGCGGTTTGATTGGCCAGATTCTTGACCTCGCTGGCGACCACGGCAAATCCCTTGCCGGCTTCGCCGGCGCGAGCCGCTTCGATCGTCGCGTTCAAGGCCAGGAGATTGGTCTTTTCCGCGATGTCGGTGATGAGGGCCAGAACCTCGCCGATGCGCTGTGCCGAGGCGGCAAGTTCGGAGACCGTTTCGCGGGTTGCCTGGGTTCGGTCGACGGCATCACGCGTGATCTGACTGGACCGCGAGACCTGTCGGCTGATCTCCTGGATCGAACTGGTCAGCTGTTCGGTCGCGCTGGCGACGGTGGTGACGTTGCTTGCCGTCTGTTCCGATGCCAAGGCAACGGTTCCCGCCTGATGAGCCGTATTCTCGGCGGTCGTCGACATCGCCTGGGCCGTATGCTCCATATCGGCTGTCGAATTGGTGACGACGGCCAGAACTTCCGAAACGGATGCATCGAAATCGCGGGTCAACTGGTCGACACGCTGGGTGCGTTGTTCGCGCGCCTGCTGTTCGCGGCGTTGCGCCTCGGCCAAATGGTCGGCCTTGACCATGGCATCCTTGAACACCTGAACGGCGACAGCCATACGGCCGATCTCGTCGCCGCGGTCGGTTGCCGGTACGGGTTTGGTCATGTCACCGGCGGCCAATACCCCCATGAATTCGGTCATCGCGCCGATCGGGCGGGTGATCGAGCGGGACACCATCAAGATAAGGCCGGTCATGAGAGCGATCACAACGGCGCCCGCGAGCCCCAGGGTCATCACCTGCTGGTGAAAGGCGGCCTCGACGTCGTCAACATAGACCCCGGAACCGATAATCCATCCCCAGGGCTTAAACCCGGTGACGAAGGAAATCTTTGCCACCGGTTCCTCGAAGCCAGGCTTCGGCCAATGGTAGTGGACCGTGCCGCGGTCTTTGGATTTCACGACATCGATCATGTCGCGGAACAGGGCAACACCGTGCGGGTCCTTGAAGTCGACCAGGTTCTTGCCGTCGAGCTTCGGATTGATGGGATGCATCAGCATCACGCCGGCCATGTCGTTGATCCAGAAATACTCGTCGCCGCCGTAGCGCAGTTTCTTGATTTCGGCCATGGCGCCGGCTCGGGCCTCTGCATCGGTCAGGTCGCCGTTTCTGCTGCGTTCCTCGAAGCTTTGCGCGATGCCGTTTGCCAATTCGACGGCGTGCTGGATGTCTTGAGCGCGGGATTCGTAGAGTTTTTCACGGAACTCGATCAGGTTGAAGGCGAACAAAGCGACCGAGCCGGCGATGAGCAGGGGGATGATTAAGGCAAGCTTGGCGCTGATCGTGAGGTTGGTTAGGCGGGCCATGTTGTTGTCTCCGGTGTTTTTTTATGGCGCCGATCACGGCGAAGCCAGGTGAGTCGGTCTTGAAGGGGGAGTTTGCGTTGCTTGTTTGATACGGGGGAATGTGCCGCAGAATATTCGAGATTATGTTGCGTTGCACAAAAATTTATTCACAGATGCGTCATCCACGTGTCGGTCCGGACAATGCGTCCTTTTCGGAGGGGCGCATGGATCACAAAAAAGCCCGCCGAAACGGCGGGCTTTTGATTGGCGGTCTGTTGCTTGGCGTCAGATATGAACGGTCGTCATCTCGATGTGACGGTCGGCGATCAAGTCGGCGCCGGCGTCGCGGAACTTGATGTAGTGGGGTTCCTGGCGATGGGAATCGAGCGCCGCCTCGTTGGTATAAACCTCATAAAAGAAGAAGGTGTCGGGATCGTCCTTGGACGTCATGACCCGGAATTCGTGGCAATTGGGCTCATCCCGCATGGCGGCGACGGCGTTCTCCATGATGATCGGCATGAAGTCCTTGCCCTTGCCGGGCTTGCATTTGATGGTGACGATGATGGCGAATTTCGGGGCCATGGTGGGGGGATCCTCCCTTGAGATGTTGTTTGATAAATTAGATGGGCACCGCCCATTAGTGGGTGACAGATTGTGTACAATTTCCCAATATGCGCGGCGTAACACAAGACATAAGCACACCAACAACAATAACCATTCCACCCGGAGGACACCCAAGCATGAGCGACAAGCCGCTCTATACGGCGGACCTGTGCGACGACCATCCGGACGTCCGCGTCTGTCAGTTGACGTTCATTGATTTCGCCAAGCGCAGTCATTTCCACGGCCAGATCACGACCTTTTCCACCTTTGAGGACAACCAGGGTATCCGCGAGATCCTGGCCGAAGGCGGCAAAGGCCGGGTGCTGGTGGTCGACGGCCGGGCATCGCGCCGCCGTGCCCTGACCGGCGGCAACATCGCCGCCGAGGCCGAGCAGCATGGCTGGGAAGGGCTGGTCTACAACGGCTGCATCCGCGACCAGCATGAGTTCGTTGATCTGGACCTGGGCGTCAAAGCCATCGCCACGACCCCCATGCGCCCGCGCGTCGACGGTATCGGCCTGCGCGACGTGGACCTGAATTTCGGCGGCATCGTCATTCGCCCCGGAGAATTCCTCTACGCCGATAAGGACGGCGTTATCGTATCGGAGAAGAAACTACATGACTGACCAATCGAAAGAACTGCCGGACGACGTCATCGAGAAATTCCAGGTGATGCATGAATTCGCCAAGGCAGCGAAGAACAATCTGAACAAGAACATCTTCGACTATGTGTTCGGCGGCGCCGAAACCGAAACCACGGTCAAGCGCAACCGCATGGCCATCGAAACCTATGCCCTGCGTCCGCGCGTCATGCGTGACGTGTCGAAAATGGATGCGGGCAAGGATCTGTTCGGCATGCGCTTGAAGCTGCCGGTTTGCCTGGCGCCCATCGGGTCGCTGCAGCAGATCTCGGCCGGCGGCGGTGCCTCGGCGGCCAAGGCCGCCGGGCGGTTCGGCTGCGCCCACATGCTGTCCAGCGTGTGCGAGCCGGGCATGGATTCCGTGGCCGAGGCGGCACCCGATGCCTGCCGCGTGTTTCAGCTCTATGTGCGGGGCGACGAAGACTGGGTCGACGACAAGGTTCGCCAGGCGCAGGACCTGGGCTACAAGGCCTTCGCCGTGACCATCGACCTGGATGCCTATTCCCGCCGGGAACGCGATCTGTCCAAGCGCTTCGTCACCGCCGGTCGCCAGTCCGCCGTCGGCGAGACCAATCAGGCCCGGTTCAACTGGTCCGACGTCGACCGGATCAAGAAAATCTGCAAGATCCCGTTCATCCTGAAGGGTATCGCCACGGCCGAGGATTCCAAGCTCGCGGTCGAGCATGGGGTCGATGTTGTCTATGTCTCCAACCATGGTGGGCGGCAGCTCGACCACGGGCGCGGCTCCCTCGACGTGCTGCCGGAATGCGTCGATGCCGTGGCCGGCAAGGCCAAGGTTTGGGTCGACGGCGG
>PALN01000091.1 GCA_002706405.1 Rhodospirillaceae bacterium
GCGCAGCACGGCGCGGGGGCAGACCTCTTCATACTTGCCGTCGAATTCGCCGAGGAAGAACAGCATGTCGTCTTCCCAGGCGATCTCGCGGCAGCTTTCGGGGATGACGCGCACGGGGGCGTCGGGATAGCCCGTGTGCCAGCCGGTGACGGAGACGTTGTCATACAACTGGTCCTTGGAATCCCAGCCCAGCACCACGTCGCAGAACCCGAAGCCCTTATCGAGGGAGGAGAGGAACTTGTCGGCCTTCATGTATTTGCCGCGCATGATGCCGTCCATGTCGACCACGCCGACCTTGACGTAATCGCATCCGCGCTCGGCGATGATCTTCTTGGCGTCCGCCGCCGTCTTGACCTGTCTCGGTTTCATCTGCCTGTCCCCCTTATTGGAAATCGTTCGGCCCTAGAATTCCAGACGACCCCCATGGGCGTCCAGGAACAATGCCGCGTATTGGTCCTTGGTGAATGGGATGGGATTGCCCCCCGCCGTCGGATCCTCAACCGCCATGGCGCCGACCGTGTCGGCGGCGTCGCCGGGAATGTCCATCTCGGCCAGGGTGTGCGGAATGCCGACTTCCTTGCGCAGGTCCAAAATCCACCGGATGACCCCGGCGGGCGAATGCTCGGCAAGATCGAGGGCGCGGGCCAAATCCGTCAGGTCCCGTTCCACAGCCCCCTTGTTGGCGTTGACCACATAGGGCATGAGCACGGCGTTCAAGAGCCCGTGGTGCGCGTCGTAGAGTGCGCCCAGCGGATGGGCGAGCGCATGAATGCCGCCGAGGCCGCGCTGAAACGCCGTCGCCCCCGCCATGGCCGCCGCCATCATGTGGGAGCGGGCCTCGATGTTCTTGCCGTCCGCAACCGCCGTCGGCAGCCAGTCCTTGACCAGCCGCATGCCTTCCAGCGCCACCCCCTTGGCGAAGGGGTGATAGAACGGCGCCAGATAGGCCTCCAGATTGTGCGACAGGGCGTCCATCCCCACCGCCGCCGTGACATGCGCCGGCAGGCCGATGGTCAGGGCCGGGTCGGCGATGGTGACGCTCGGCATCATCTTCGGGTGGAAGATGACCTTTTTCACATGGCGCGCACTGTCCGTGATGACCGAGGCACGGCCCACGTCCGATCCCGTCCCCGACGTGGTTGCGACGCAGACGTTGGGGGCGATCCCGGCCGCATCAGCGCGGGTCCAGTTGTCGCCCACGTCCTCGAAATCCCAGAGCGGCCGGGTCTGCCCGGCCTGAAAGGCGATGGCCTTGCCGGCATCCAAGGCACTGCCGCCGCCGAAGGCGATGACGCCGTCATGCTTGCCCGCCTTGAACGCGGCGACCCCGGCCTCGACATTCTCCAGCGTCGGGTTTCCCTTGATGGCGGAGAACACCTGGACCGAAAGCCCCGCCCCTTCGACCGCGGAGACGGCGTCGGCGACCATGGGCAGGGCCGCCAGGCCCGGGTCCGTCACCAAAAGCGGATTGGCCATGCCCGCCTGGGTGCAGGTCTCGCCCAGTTCCTTGAGGCGCCCGGCGCCGAAGCGAATGGCCGTGGGGTAGTTCCAGTTACCGATAAGCGGCATGTTCGTCATGGGGGTCAGACCTGCGTGCGAAGGTGGAAGGACATGGGCCGGGTCAGGTGATCATAGCCGAGCGGCGACAGGGTGCAGCCCCGGCCCGAATTCTTGACCCCGGTCCAGGCGAGCGCCGGGTCCAGGTAGTCGGCCCGGTTCATGAACAGGGTGCCTGTTTCGACGCGGCTGCCGAGCGCCAGGGCCGCGTCCGCATCCGCCGTCCAGATGCTGGCGGTCAGGCCGAAGTCGCTGTCGTTCATCAGGGCCACGGCTTCGTCATCGCTGGAAACCTTCATCACGCCGACCACGGGGCCGAAGGATTCTTCCGTCATCACGCGCATGGCATGGTCGACGCCGGTCAGCACTTGCGGCGCCATATAGGCGCTGCCCGCCGCATCGCGCGGAAACGTCTTGGGGTCGATCAGGGCCTGGGCCCCCGCCTGGACGGCGTCGGCGATCTGCCCGCGCACGAAATCGGCAGCCTTGGGCCGCACCATGGGGCCCAGGGTCGTGGCCGCATCAAGCGGATCGCCCAGGACGTATCCCTTGGCGATCTCCACCATGCCCTGAACGAAATCGTCATAGACGTCGGCATGGACATAGACCCGTTCGATCCCGCAGCAGCTTTGCCCGGAATTGAAGAACGCCCCGTCGGTCACGTTCTCGATGGCGTGGGCCAGGTTGGCATCAGCCCGCACATAAGCCGGGTCCTTGCCGCCCAGTTCCAGCCCGATGCCGATGAAGCGGCCCGCCGCCGCCTGCTCCATGGCCGCCCCGCCGGGGACGGAGCCGGTGAAGGCGACGAAATCGATCTCGGGCGATGCCACCACGCGAGCGGTCTGGTCATGGGTCAGGTGCAGGACCTGGAACAGGCCGTCGGGGGCACCGGCGGCTTCGAACGCGCGGGCGATGCGCTCCCCGCACAAGGGCGTCTGCGTCGCGTGCTTCAGGACCACCGCGTTGCCCGCCATGATCGCCGGCACGATGGCGTTGACCGCCGTCAGGTAGGGATAGTTCCAGGGCGCCACGACCAGCACCACGCCCAAGGGCATGCGGCGGATGAAGCGGGTGAAGCCCGGCTTGTCCGGCGCGGGCCGGTCGGCCAAGGCCTCCCCGGCGATGGCGATCATGTGGCGGGCGCGTTCCGCGAAGCCGTTGACCTCTCCGGCGCCATAGCGCGCAGGCCGCCCCATCTGGCGGGCCAGTTCTTCGGAAATGTCTTCGGGGTCTTTGATGAAGGCGTCGACCATGGCCGTGCACAGCGCCGCCCGCTCGGCCACCGGCACATCGCGCCAGGCGGCCTGACAGGCCCCGGCGCGCTCAAGCGTGGTCTGAATATGGGCATCGGCGGCGGCGGGACGTTCGGCGTAAACCGTGCCGTCGACGGGAGAAATGCATGTAAGGGTTTCGGTCATGGAGCACTCGGTCTGTGGGCCGGGGAAAGGCGGACGTTAGCCCGCCGATCCGGCGCGCGCCAGGGTGTTTCTAGCCCTCGAACCGCACGCCCTGAGTCTGAGCGCGCAGGCGCGGGTCGGGCGATTTCACGGTCACGGGCCGTCCCTCCAGAACCTCGCGGCAACGATCCAGGGTCTCAAGCTCCAGGCGCTCCATGGCCTCATGGGTGAAGAAGGTCAGATGCGGCAGCAGGATGACGTTGTCCAGGCCGAACAGGGGGCTGAGCGGATGGCCTTCGAGCATCAGCGGCTCCTGGCTGTAAACGTCGAGCCCGGCACCCGCGATGCGGCCTTCCAGCAAGGTGCGGACCAGAGCCGCCTCGTCGATCACCGCGCCGCGCGCCACGTTCAAAATGATCGCCGTCGGCTTCATGGCCGCCAATTCCTTGGCCCCGATCAGGCCCCGGGTTTCGTCGTTGAGAACCGAATGGACCGACACCACGTCGGCCCGCGCCATCAGGTCCATGAGGTCCGCCACGGGCTCGATCCCGATGCGCATCAATTCGGCGGGCGGGGTATGGGGGCTGTAGGCGATGACGTGCGCGCCGAACCCCGCCCCGGCCATCTGCGCGAAGGCGCGGCCGATGCGCCCGGCGCCCACGATGCCCACGGTCTTGCCCGCGATGTCGCCCGCCAACCATTTTTCCTCGGGCCAGGCCCAGCCGTCGGCGCGCATGGCGCGGTCCAGCGGGATCAGCTTTTTCGCCAGGGCCAGCATCAGGGTGAAGGCCCCTTCGGCCACCGTACGCTCCGCGTATTCCGGGATGTTAACCACGGGGATGCCCCGCGCCCGCGCGGCCGCCATGTCGATGGCGTCGATGCCGACGCCGTACTTGACGATGCCCTTGAGCTTCGGCGCCGCCGCGATCACCCGTTCGGTAATCGGCGTGTAGCACATGAGGATCAGGTCCGCGTCGGCGACGGCGTCGAGCAGCACGTTCTCCCCCGCCCCGTCGGGCACCAGGACCAGGTCGACGCCCATGTCCTTGAGCCCCGCGTCGATCACCGGGCATTGCAATTCGCGGTCCGTGCGGACGACCTTGACCATCTGTGTTCCTTCCCTTGCCGGGTTGTTGTCGTTCAGCCCAGGCCCGCGGCGCGGGCGGCGTCGGTGATGGCCGTCTCCAGCACGTCGAGGGCCAGGTCCATCTGGTCCCGCGTCACCACCAGGGGCGGCGTCAGGGTCAGCGTGTTGCCCATGGAGATTTTGAACGACAGGCCCCCGTCCAGGCAACGGTAGAGCACGTTTTCGGCGAGATCCGCCGCCGGCGCTTTCCCGGCCTTGTCCATGACCAGCTCGACCCCCATCAGGAATCCACGCCCGCGCACGTCGCCGATGACGCCGAGGCGCCCCTTCATGTCGTGCAGGCGGTCGAGCGCATAAGCCCCCAGGGTCGCCGCGTTCTCGACCAGGTTTTCGTCCTCGATGATCTCGATCGTCGTCAGTCCGGCCCGGGTCGTCACGGGGTTTTTCTCATGCGTGTAATGGCCGAAGGCGTAGTCGCCGGCGACGTCCAGGCCCGGCCGGGCGATCACGGCGGCAATCGGCAGGATGCCGCCGCCCAGGCCCTTGCCCATGACCAGGATGTCCGGCACCACACCGTCATGATCGCAGGCGAACATGCGCCCGGTCTTGCCCAGGCCCGTGGGGATTTCGTCGAAGATCAGAAGGGCGCCCATGTCGTCGCAGGCCTGGCGCACGGCGGCCCAGAACCCGGGCGGCGGCACGAAAGGCACGGCGCGGGCCGGCTCGGCGATCACGGCGGCGACGTCGCCTTCCTTTTCCAGCACGTAGCGCACCATGTTGGCGCAGGTCATCTTGCACAGGTCCAGGTTCGGCTGGCCGTCCGTTTCCGGATAGCCGTAAGGGCAGCGGTAGCAGGCGAAGGGGGCGACGTGTTCCGTGCCCGCCAACAGCGGGCCGATCAGGTTCGATCTGAACAACTGTTCGCCGCCGACCGACGACGCGCCGAACCCGGCCCCGTGAAAGGCATCCCAGAACGACACGGTCTTGAACCGTCCGGTCGCCGCGCGGGCCAGCTTCAACGCGACCTCGACCGCGTCGGAGCCGCCCGTGGTGAACAGCACCTTGGACAGATCACCCGGCGCGATGTCGGCCAGCTTGCGCGCCAGCGCCGTCGCCGGCTCGCACGCAAATCGGCGGGGCGCGAACGGCAGCGCGTCCATCTGCTCGGCGATGGCCTTTTTCAGGCGCGGATGGCCATAGCCGATGTGGTGCACGTTGTTGCCATGGAAATCGAGATAGCGCCGGCCCTCGGCATCCTCGATCCACGGTCCTTCGGCCTTGGTGATGACCGACAGACAGGGCGTGGACACGGACTGGTGCAGGAACAGCGCGGCATCCTCGGCCAAAGCTTTCCGAGACTCATCGCCCAAGGCCCCCGCCGCCCAGTCGCGGCGCCGGGGCGAGGCGTTGCTTTCACCCTCGGACGGAGCCGGAACGGCGGATTTCTCAATGGGCATGGGCAGCACGCGTTCCCCTGAAATGATCGACGGAGTGTCGCCAGAGGGCCCGGTATACGTCAAATCGTTAATGCCGATAGAATTTATCGGCAGGACCTATGTGGGAGCCATTCGACGACGGTGTCACGCCACCCCTTGACCTTCCAGTAACTGGAAGCCTTATGTAGGGGGCATGATGCCGTTCGCGGGTGTTCCGCCCGCACCGCAACCGAAGGTCTTCCGCCATGTCCGCACATTCACACGCCCCTTCCGACACGCCGAAAAGCGGCAGTTCCTGCTGCGGCGGGGGTCACGATCACGGAGCCGAGACCGCCAAGGACCCGGTCTGCGGCATGACCGTGACCCTGGGCCAGGGCAAGCCGACCTTCGACCACGGCGGCACGACCTATCATTTCTGCAACCCCGGCTGCCGCACCAAGTTCCAGGCCGACCCGGACCATTACCTGTCCGGCGCCCATAAGAAACAGGCGGAGGCCATGCCCGCCGGCACCCAATACACCTGCCCCATGCATCCCGAAATCATCACCGACGAGCCCGCCGACTGCCCGATCTGCGGCATGGCGTTGGAGCCCATGGGCGTGCCCACGGGCGACGCAGGCCCTAATCCCGAACTGGTCGATTTCACGCGCCGCTTCTGGGTCGGCGCGGTGCTGACCCTCCCCCTGCTGGTTCTCACCATGGGCCCCATGCTGGGCCTGGGCATCCGCCAGACGATCGGCGAGGGGACGGCGCAATGGGCCGAACTGCTGCTCGCGACCCCGGTCGTGCTGTGGTCGGGCTGGCCGTTTTTCGTGCGCGGGGTGAAATCTGTCATTACCGGTAATCTGAACATGTTCACCCTGATCGCCATGGGCGTGGGGGCCTCCTACCTGTTCAGCATCGTCGCCGTGCTGGCCCCCGGCATCTTCCCCGACGGCTTCCGCGACGCCGGCGGCCATGTCGGCGTGTATTTCGAGGCCGGGGCCGTGATCGTCGTCCTGGTGCTGCTCGGTCAGTTGATGGAACTGGGCGCGCGCGACCGGACGGGGGCGGCGATCCGGGCATTGCTGGACATGGCCGCAAAAACGGCCCGCGTCATCCGCCCCGACGGCCGGGAAGAGGAAATCCCCCTGGAGAACGTAAAGGCCGGCGATCATCTGCGGGTGCGGCCCGGCGACAAGGTGCCCGTGGACGGCGTGGTTCTGGAAGGGCGCTCGTCGGTCGATGAATCGATGATCTCCGGCGAACCCCTGCCCGTCGAGAAAACCGCGGGCGACGCGGTCACCGGGGCCACGATCAACGGCACGGGCAGCCTGATCATGGAGGCCAAGCGCGTGGGTGCGGATACCATGCTGAGCCGGATCGTCGAGATGGTCGCGAGCGCCCAGAGGTCGCGCGCGCCCATACAAAAGGTCGCCGACAGCGTCGCCGGCATCTTCGTGCCGGCAGTGGTTGCCGTCGCGGTCATCGCCTTCATCGCCTGGTCGATCTGGGGACCGGCTCCGGCCCTGGCCTATGGGCTGGTCGCCGCCGTGGCCGTGCTGATCATCGCCTGCCCCTGCGCCCTCGGCCTGGCCACACCGATGTCGATCATGACGGCGACGGGCCGAGGGGCGCAGGCGGGCGTGCTGATCAGGAATGCCGAGGCGCTGGAACGCTTCGCCAAGGTCGACACCCTGATCGTCGACAAGACCGGCACCCTGACCGTCGGCAAGCCGAAACTGGTCGCGGTCCTGCCGGAGCCGGGCCATGACGCGACCGAGGTCCTGCGTCTGGCCGCCAGCCTGGAGCGGGGGTCGGAACACCCCCTGGCCGAGGCCATCGTCGCCGGCGCGGAAGATCGCAACATCACCCTCGCCAAGGCCGAGGATTTCGCGGCCGTCACGGGCAAGGGCGTCACCGGCAGGATCGACGGCAAACGGGTCGCTCTGGGCAACGCCCGCCTGGCGGCCGACCTGGGCCTGGACGGCGACGCGTTGTCGGCCACGGCGGACGCCCGGCGCGATCAGGGCGAGACGGTCATGTTCGTGATTGTCGATAAAGAGATCGCGGGCCTGATCGCCGTCGCCGACCCGGTCAAGGAGACCACGGCGGACGCCATCCAGGCGCTGCACGCCCAGGGCTTCCGCATCGTCATGGCGACCGGCGACAACGCGCGCACGGCCCGCGCCGTGGCGGCGAAGCTCGGCATCGACGAGATCCGCGCCGACGTCCTGCCCGAGGACAAGGCCCGCATCGTCAAGGACCTGCAGGGCGAGGGCCGCAAGGTCGCCATGGCGGGCGACGGGGTCAACGACGCGCCGGCCCTGGCCCAGGCAAATGTCGGCATCGCCATGGGTACCGGCGCCGACGTGGCCATCGAAAGTGCAGGCATCACCCTGATCAAGGGGGACCTGAACGGGATCGTCCGCGCGCGGAGACTGGCCCGCGCGACCATGCGCAACATCAAACAGAACCTGTTCTTTGCTCTGGTCTATAACGCGCTCGGCGTGCCGGTCGCGGCGGGGGTTCTCTATCCCGTGTTCGGCATTCTGCTGTCGCCCATGTTCGCCGCCGCCGCCATGAGCCTGAGTTCCGTTTCCGTCATCACCAACGCGCTGCGTCTGCGCACGGTCAGGATCGAGGAGGAGTAAGCCCATGAACATCGGTGACGCGGCGAAACAATCGGGCCTCCCGGCCAAGACCATCCGCTATTACGAGGAAATCTCCCTGGTCGTGCCGGGACGCAGCGACAACGGCTACCGCACCTACTCGCCGACCGACGTGCACAAGCTGCAGTTCGTGCAGCGGGCGCGCGGGCTTGGCTTTTCCGTCGAGGACTGCCGCGCCCTGCTGTCGCTTTACGAAGACGACCACCGCGCCAGCGCCGACGTGAAGGCGATTGCCACGGAACACCTTTCCGAAATCGAAGCCAAGATCGCCGAGCTCAAGGCCCTGCACAAGACCCTCAAGCATCTGGTCGATCATTGCCACGGCGACGACCGCCCCCATTGCCCGATTATCGACGATCTGGCGGGGCCGGACCATTGACGGCAGCGCGCACCAAGGTTTTGGCGGCCGTTGGCGCGTTGGCCGCCGTTGCGCTCGGCAGTGTCGTCTGGCTGGGCCTGGCCCCCGACGACGCCCAGGTCGAGCTGCGGCCCGCCGACACGGCGACCGTCGCCACGGGCAAAAGCGTTTACGAGGAACATTGCGCAAGCTGCCACGGCGCGAACCTGGAAGGCCAAGTGAACTGGCGCGAGCGCCTGCCTTCGGGCCGCCTGCCCGCCCCGCCCCATGACCGCACGGGCCATACCTGGCACCATCCGGACGCACAGCTGTTCGACATCACTAAGCGCGGCCCCGCCGCCGTGGTCGGCGGCAGCTATGAAAGCGACATGCCGGGCTTCGACGGCGTGCTGAGCGACGCGGAGATCATCGCCGTCCTGTCCTATATCAAGAGTACCTGGCCGGCGAGCATCCGCGCCCGCCACGACGACCTGAACCGCCGCGCCCGGGCAGACGGAAAATAAGGCGCCCGAAGCAAACCGTTTCACCTTGACCTTCCCGCAGGGGGAACCTTTAGAATTTTACGTAATGCCGCAAGACATGAGCCAATCACCGGACCGAAGACCCATGGCGCGCACGAACCCAGGAAATGCAGATGCAGGACGGCGCTTGCGCCGCGCCTGCCATGTGTTTCTGGCCATTGCCGTCTTGTTCTCCGGCTTCGGCGTCGGCCATGCGGCCATGGCAAAGGCCGCGGACGGGACGCATCAAGCCCATGGCGTCCTGGCCAAGGCACAGACCGCCGCACCCGACCATCAGAAATGCCACGACCAGGCACCGGCGCAGGAACAGACCCCACCGCCGTCGCAGCACGACATGGGCGGCTGCTGCATCAACGCCTGCTTCGCACCGGCCCTTCCCCGCGACGCCCTGAACGTCACGCCCCCCGTTTTTGATATCCAGACGTTGCACCCGAGTGCGGACCAAGCCCCCGCGCTGACCGCCGTCGCCGGCTTGTTCCGGCCACCGCGAAATCGCGCCTAGCCTCCGCTCGGCCGATTCCACCCGCACCGGACGCGGACCCCAGGTCCGATCCATCCCATACGATCCCCGAGCGGACACCCGACACGGCGGCGACGCCTTAAGTCTTCGCCATGGCCGCGTCACAGACGCGATCCCTGATCAAAAGGATATTCCGATGCAAATCTCTCAGGATTTCACCTTCCGCACGTCCATCCGTTCCGCCGCCGTCGCCCTCGCCGTGCTGGCGGCCGCCACCCCCGCCCTGGCCGGATCGGGCCAGCCCGGCCACGGTCACGGCAACATGCCCATGCAGGGCCATATGATGGAGGGCATGAAAATGGGCGGCCACGGATCTCCGGGCCACCACAGCGGCATGGCCGCCATCGGCGAGCCCGGCAAGGCAGCGGACGTCACCCGCACCATCGACATCACCATGCAGGACAATTTCTATGAGCCGGAGAGCATCTCGGTCGCCGCCGGGGAAACCATCCGCTTCAAGATCACCAACAAGGGTGCCTACCTGCACGAATTCGGCCTGGGCACCGCCGCCATGCATGCCGCCCATCAGAAGCAGATGATGACCATGATGGAGCACGGCATGATCGAAGCCGACCGCATCAACCATGAGAAGATGAAAATGGACCATGGCGACGGCCACATGATGACCCACGACGACCCCAACAGCATCCTGCTGGAGCCGGGCAAGTCGGGCGAGATCATCTGGAAGTTCACCAAGCCGACAAAGCTGGAATTCGCCTGCAACATTCCGGGCCACTACGAGTCCGGGATGATGGGCAAAATCCGGTTCAAGTAGCGCTACAGGGAACGGGAGAGACCCATGCGACATACAGTCCATTCCCTGATCGGGTTGGCGGCCGTCCTGGCCGCCACCCTGGCGGGGGCACCGCCGGCACAGGCCGCCACCTACAATCTGGAAATCGCGCGCGGCGCCATCGACGTCGCCGGCCGGCCGCAAGACGCCATGACCATCAACGGCGGCATCCCCGGCCCGGTCCTGCGCTTCACCGAAGGCGAAGACCTGACCATCAACGTCACCAACAAGATGGACGTGGATACCTCGATCCATTGGCACGGCCTGATCCTGCCCTACCAACAGGACGGCGTGCCGGGCATCAGCTTTCCCGGCATCAAGCCGGGCGAGACCTTCACCTACACCTTTCCGGCGCAGCAAAGCGGCACCTATTGGTATCACAGCCATTCGGGACTGCAGGAACAGTCGGGGGTCTACGGCTCGATCATCATCGACCCGAAAGCCTGCGAACCCTTTCGCTACGACCGGGAGTATGTGGTCGTGCTGTCCGACTGGCACAAAACCGACACGCCCGAGACCATCCTGTCCAACCTGAAGATCATGGCGGACTACTACAACTATCAGCAACGGACCCTGGGCACCCTGCTGGACGACGTCAAAAAGATGGGCTTCGGCGCGGCGCTCTCCGACCGCATGGCCTGGGGCGACATGCGCATGATGCCGTCGGACATCGCCGACGTGTCGGGCTACGTGTTCCTGATGAACGGCCGCAACCCCGACCAGAACTGGACCGGCCTGTTCAAACCCGGCGAGCGCATCCGCCTGCGCTTCGTCAACGCCGCCGCCATGACGTTCTTCGACGTGCGCATTCCGGGATTGAAAATGACCCTGGTGCAAGCCGACGGCAACAACGTGCGGCCGGTCCCCGTGGACGAATTCCGCATCGCCGTCGCCGAAACCTACGACGTCATCGTGCGCCCGACCGAGGACAAGGCCTATACCCTGTTCGCCGAAAGCATGGCCCGCACGGGCCACGCGCGCGGCACACTGACCCCGGAAATGGGCCGAACGGCGGCGGTCCCGGATGCCCGCCCGAAACAGTTCCTGACCATGGCCGACATGGGCATGGCCCATGGCGACATGGCCGGAATGGACCACGGGTCCATGAAGATGGACGGCGGCCACATGATGCCGGACGGCACGATGATGAAAGGCATGGATCACAGCCAGATGGGGCACGGCATGATGAAGGGACTGGACCACGGCAACATGGGCCATGGAGCCATGCCGTCGCCGGAATTGAAGGAAGATCCGTTCTATGCCCCCGGCAGCGGCCTGATGCCCAAGGCGGCGGAAGGCGGCAAGTTCCTGTCCTATGCGGACCTGAAGGCGTTCAAGCCGCTTTATCCCGACCGCCCGGCGGCGCGAGAGATCGAGGTGCGCCTGACCGGCAACATGGAGCGCTATGTCTGGTCCATCAATGACGTGAAGTATTCCGACGCAGAGCCGATCAAGCTGAAATTCGGCGAACGGGTGCGCTTCAAATTCATCAACGAAACCATGATGACCCATCCCATGCATCTCCACGGCATGTGGCAGATCCTGGACAACGGCTCCGGCAAATACAATCCGGCCAAGCACACCATTTCCATTGCGCCGGGCACCACGGTGGAGGCCGATATCGAGGCCGACGCCGAAGGCCAATGGGCCTTTCACTGCCACCTGATGTACCACATGGCGTCCGGCATGTTCCGCAAGGTCGTGGTCGAACGTGAAACGGCGGAGGTTGCCCGATGACCCCTTTTTACAAAGCTTTTGCCGCAGCGATTTTTGCGGCGGCATATCTCCTCCCGGCATCCGCGGCGCGGGCGGCGGAGATGGACGACGCGATCTATTGGCAATTTCAGGTCGATCAATTGGAGTATCGGGCCGGCGACGGCGCCGACGTCGTCGCCTGGGACGCCAACGCCTGGATCGGCAGACGACCACCGCCTTGCCTTCAAATCCGAAGGGGAGAATCCCGTCGGCACGCGCCTGGAAAAGGCCGAGCTGCAATTTCTCTACCGCCGCCCGGTCTCCACGTTTTTCGACGTCAACGCCGGCATCCGCCATGACCTGCGGCCGGACCCTGACCGTACCTATGGCGTGATCGGCGTCCAGGGCCTGGCCAAGCAGTTCGTGGAAACCGACGCCAACCTGTTCCTCAGCGAAACGGGAGACCTGTCGGCCCGTCTGGAAGCCGAGGTCGACTGGCGCCTCACCCAACGCCTGATCCTGCAGCCGACGGCGGAGATCAACGTCGCATTTTCCGAGGACCGGCGCATCCATTCCGGGGCCGGGATCAACACCGTCGAGGCGGGCCTGCGGTTGAAATACGAAATCCGCCGCGAGTTCGCCCCCTACGTCGGCCTGCATTACGAACGCAAGGTCGGCGCCACCGCCAATTTCGCCCGCGACGACGGCGAAGACACGGATAGCCTGCGCGTCGTCGCGGGCGTCAGCTTCTGGTTCTAGAAAGGAAACAGGAATGAGCTTCAGGACAATACGTGCCGCTTCGGCCGCACTTGCCATGCTGGTGCTGCTGCCCGCCATGGCGGCGGCGGCCGAGATCACCGTCTACAAATCACCCTACTGCGGATGCTGCGGCGCCTGGGTCAAACACATGAAAGACCACGGCCACGACGTGAAAACGGTCGAGATGGAAGACCTGACGGCGATCAAGAGAATGACCGGCGTCGCCGAGCCCTTGCAGTCCTGCCACACGGCGGTGGTCGACGGATACGTCATCGAAGGCCATGTACCCGCATCCGATGTGGCGCGGCTGCTTCAGAATAAGCCCAAGGCACGTGGCCTCGCCGTACCGGGCATGCCCGTGGGGTCGCCGGGGATGGAAGGACCGGCGCCGCAGGCATACGACGTTCTGCTGTTCCAGACCGACGGATCGACGACGGTGTACGCCCGTCACCAGGGGAAACAAACGCCTTAGGGTTCCAGTTCCGTATCCCAGTACAGGAAATCCCGCCAGCTTTCGTGCAGGTAGTTGGGGGGGAAGGCGCGGCCGTTTTCCTGTAGCAGGAAATTGGACGGCTGCTCCGGTTCGCGCAGCGGCACCATGCCGCACTGCCGGGGCAGGCGGTGACCCTTCCGCAGATTGCAGGGTGAGCAGGCGGTGACCACGTTGGTCCAGGAGGTGCGCCCGCCGCGCGCGCGCGGAATGACGTGATCGAAGGTCAGATGATCGGCCGGAAAATGCTCGCCGCAATACTGGCAGTGGAAGGCATCGCGCAGGAATACGTTGAACCGGGTGAAGGCCGGACGCCGGCCCATGGAGATGTATTCCTTAAGCGCGATCACGCTGGGCAGGCGGAATTCCTGGCTCGGGGAATGAACGATTCGGTCGTATTCGGAGACCACATTGACCCGGTCGAGAAACACCGCCTTTAGGGCATCCTGCCAGGACCATAGGGAAAGAGGGAAGTAGCTCAACGGCCTGAAGTCGGCGTTAAGAACGAGAGCGGGACAGCTATCGGCGGAAGCGCTCACGGGGTCGAAACCTCATATCTCCTTCCTGATGGCGCGGAGAATACTACATATTGGGATTCCACGCCAAATGTTCCCGTCGTGAATTTTTTCTGACAGCGGGCAGCCCCTTTCGATGACAGACCTGCGACAGGCCGTCGGGATGCGAGGGCCGATCGTGGCGGTTATTTGTAGAGGTCGGCGACGACACGCACGGTCGTCATGCGTTCCGGCGCTTTGGGCCGGTTGGCAGGCTTCAGCGCCTTCAGGTATGGCATGCCGGCAACGACACGGCCCCAGACCGTGTACTTGCCGTCGAGGCTGCGCGCCGTCGGCCCTAAGGCGAAAAAGAACCGGCTGTCGGCGCTGTCGGGATCATCCTGGAGGCGCGACATGCCGACCATGCCTTCGGTGAAGGGCGTGGACGAGAATTCGGCGGCAATCGTCGTGCCCGTTCCGCCGCCGCCTGCCCCACCCGGCGTGAAAGACGGATCGCCCGTTTCCGCGACGTAGTCCTGACGCACGAAATGAAAGGCGAGGCCGTCATAGAATTTTTGGCGCACCAACTGCTTGACCCGCCGCACATGGACGGGGGCCAGATCGGGCAGCAGTTCGACATAGACCTTGCCCCGGGGCAGGTCCACCACCAGCAGATTTTCCGTGTGCCTGCCCGCCAGGATGGGCGGCAGGGCGGGTACCGCCGCCGTTGTGGACACGCCCGAGGTGGCCGCTCCGTTGCCGCCGTCCAGCATGGTCACCATGAATTCGATGGCCTGGCTCATGCCGGGGGAGCGTGCGTCAGCAAAGGCGGCGCGGCGGGTGGTGACCTGATAAACTTGACCGCTGCGCACGTCGACGATGCCGAACCGGGACTGCACGACGACCACGCCCTCGACGACCGAGACTTCGGTACTTCCGTCTTTCACCTGAACATCGAATTGGGTGCCGCGGATGCCGATGGTCGCCGTCGGCGTCTTGATCAGGAAATCCATGGGTACGCCGGCGGACGCAAAGCGGATGATCCCCGACATCATGCGGAAGGCGCCGGTCACCTTGTTCTGGTCACGCCCGTAGACCAGATCGTCGAGGATCAGTTCTGAATTTTCGCCGATGGTCAGCGACGACTGATCGGCGAGCCGGATATCAATGGCGCTTTTGTTTCCGGTGACGACCGTTTCATGGGCAATCAGGCCATCACCGACCTGCACCGACTGGCCGAAGGACCCGGTGACGACCTCGTTAACCACGCGTTTCGCGGTGCCGACATTCTCCACCGCCATGGCAACGCCCGGAACCGCCGCCGCGCAGAACACGGCAAGCAGCAGGGCAAGAACGCCGGACGGTCGGAAAATGTTCATGGAGCGTGCTTTAGGTTCGGCCGGAGGGGCGGGATGGAAGATCGCGTCTAGGACTTGCCGCCGGCAACCTCGAGAACGTCGACGTCAAACATTTCGGCGAGGAATTCCATGCCCAACTGGATGCACATGTCGTCGAGGCCGTGACCCAGGTTGGGGCAAAGGTAGGCCGCCACGGGCACGCCCGCCTCTTTCAAGGTGTCTTCCGCATGGTACATCAGATCCGGCGGCACCACGGGGTCCGTATCGCCGTGCATGAGCAGGACCGGCGGCTTCGATTTGATCTCGGACGCCAGAAGTTCACTGCCCACCAGGGCCCCGGAATAGCCGATGATGCCGGCCAGCGGCTTGACCCGCCGGGGACCGACATGAAGCGCCATCATGGTGCCTTGGGAAAACCCGACGAGCGCCATCTTGCTTTCGTCCAGGCCCAGTTCGGCCAGCAGGTGGTCGATCAGCGCGTTCAGGATCGGCGCCGCCATCTTCACGCCCTCAAGCTTCTTTTCCTTCGACGGATCGGCGATGGAAAACCACTGGAAGCCCGACGGCCCGCCGTCGAAACGGAACGGCGCGTTGGGCGCGATGAACACGGCCTTGGGCAGCACGCGCCCGAAATAGGTCGCCAGATTGATCAAGTCGTCGCCGTCGGCACCGACACCATGCAGCAGCAGAACGACCTGCTCCGGCTTGGAGCCGTCGAGCGGCAGCACCATCGGTCCCGTCAGATGCGGAATCTCTTCTTCCTTGGGAAGATCGGACGCCAGTTTCGCGGGCTTCTTGAATTTGCTCATGGCAGGGCTCGTCTAATTCTTTGCAGGGACGGTAATATGGCTGGTACCGGTCCTTCTTGTTACCCCAGAATGGTTAACGAATGGTGCCGATGGACGCCGAATTTTCGTCAGAAAGGCCCGATCACGACCCATGCCGCCCAAAAAGACCACCGCCCCGCCCGGGGACACCGTCACGCGCTTCGCGCCCAGCCCGACAGGCCGCCTGCATCTGGGCCACGCCTATTCGGCTTGGTTCGCCTGGGCCCAGGCGGCCGCGGACGGCGGGCGGTTTCTAGTGCGGATCGAGGATATCGACCAGGGCCGCTGCCGGCCGGAATTCGAAGACGGCATTATCGAGGATCTGGCCTGGCTGGGCCTCACCTGGGAAACCCCGGTGCGCCGCCAGTCCGATCACCTGGCGGATTATGCGAAAGCCCTGGACGGTCTCAAGGACCAGGGGCTGATTTATCCCTGCTTCTGCACCCGCAAGGACATCGCGGCCGAAATCGCGGCCGCCGGGAATGCGCCGCATGGCCCGGACGGGCCGCTGTATCCCGGCACCTGCCGGACCCTGGACCCGGGCCTGGCCGCCGACCGCATGGCCGCGGGCGAGGCTTTTGCCCTGCGCCTGAAGACGGACGCCGCAATGGTCAGAACCGTTCCGCTCGCCTGGATCGATCTGGATCAGGGGTCGCAGACCGCACGGCCCGAGCTGTTCGGGGACGTGGTGCTGGCGCGCAAGGACACGCCGACCAGCTATCATCTGTCCGTCACCCTGGACGATCACCTCCAGGGCGTGACCTGCGTGACCCGCGGCCAGGACCTGTTCGACGCGACCCACGTCCACCGCCTGCTGCAAGCGCTGCTCGGCCTGGACACGCCGGTCTACCGCCATCACGACCTGCTGACGGGGCCGGACGGCAAACGCCTGGCGAAACGGGACAAGGCGCAAACCATCGAAAACCTACGCGCCGACGGGCGTTCCCCGGCTAAGGTATGGGAGATGGCCGGCGTGACGGCGGAGGCAATGCCATGAAGGTCGCAGCTTTCCTGTTTATCTTGTTTCTATGGGCGGCCCCTGTTGCCGCCCAGGATGCGCTGACGCCCGGCGAAGACGCCGTGGTCACCGCCGTGGTCGATGGCGACACCGTGTTCCTTGATCGGGACATCGTCGGCGCCTCGCAGGTCCGCCTGACCGGCATCCAGGCCCCCAAGCTGCCGCTGGGGCGTATCGGCTTCAAGGAATGGCCGCTGGCCAAGGAAGCCAAGGCGGCGCTGGAATCCCTCCTGCTGAACCGGCCCGTGCAACTGTTCTATGGTAGCGCCCGCATGGATCGCCACGGGCGGCTGCTGGCCCATCTGGTCGGATCCGACGGGACATGGGCCCAAGGTGAAATGCTCCGCCGCGGCATGGCGCGGGTTTATACCTTCCCCGACAATCGCGAACGCGCCGCCGAGATGTACAAATTGGAAGCAGACGCCCGCCGGGCCAAGCGCGGCATCTGGGCCGATCCGTTCTATGCGGTTCGCGCCGCCGATCCGCAGGTCCTGGCCCGCGACATCGATACCTTCCAGGTCATCGAAGGCCGGGTCACGGATGCCGCCGATGTACGCGGCGTGATCTATCTGAATTTCGGCGCCAATTGGCGCACGGATTTCACGATCCGGCTGGACCGCAAGGCGGCGCGGCTATTCAAACGCGCGGGCCTGGGGCCGGATTCGTATAAGGGCCGGCAGGTCCGCGTGCGCGGCTGGCTCAAGGACTGGAACGGCCCGATGATCGAAGCGACCCACCCGGAACAGATCGAGGTGCTGGCAAAGTAGCCTCGTTCCTTCCTATATTGCGAGCATGCGCCCGCTTCTGACCGCCCTGGCCCTGATCGCACCATTGCTGTTCGCGGCCGCCTGCTCGACCAACCCGGCAACCGGAGAGCAGAGCTTCACCGCCTTCATGTCGGAAAGCGATGAACTGCGCGTCGGCGCCGAGGAACACCCCAAGATCCTCAAGGAAATGGGGGGCGAGTACAAAAACCCGACGATCCAGACCTATGTCGACTGGGTCGGCGAGAAATTGGCCAAGGCCTCGGACCGGCCCGATTTGAAGTTCACCTTCACGGTCCTCAATGATTCGAACATCAATGCGTTCGCCTTGCCCGGCGGTTACGTCTACATCACCCGAGGCCTGATCGCCCTGGCGGAAAACGAAGCGGAAATGGCCGGCGTCCTGGCCCATGAAATCGGCCATATCACCGCACGCCATACGGCGCAGCGCTATTCAGCCGCCATGGCGACCAACCTGGGGCTGCTTGGCGCGAGCATTCTGGGCTCCGTGTTCGGCGTGCCCGGTGATCTGAACCGCCTGGCCGGACAGGTCGGACAGATCTATCTGCAGTCCTATTCCCGCGAGCAGGAATTGGAGGCCGACATGCTGGCCGTGCGCTACATGTCCAAGGCCGGTTACGATTCCAGAACGCTCGAAACCTTCTTCCGCAAGATGGCGCAGCACACGTCGATCACCCAGCGCGTGCGCGGCCGCCCGGACGAAGACCCGGCGGACAACATCATGTCGACCCATCCGCGCACATCCGATCGCATTGCCCAGGCAATCAGCCTGGCCCGGGTGCCCCCCAACGCCGATCCCCGCGTCGGACGAGACGACTATCTGGCCCGCATCGACGGCATGCTGTGGGGCGATTCGCCGGAGGAAGGCGTGGTCCGCGGCCGCGTGTTCGAACATCCGGAACTGCGCATCCGCTTCGAGGTGCCGCCCGGCTTCTACCTGATCAATTCGCCCTCCCAGGTGGCGGCCCACGGTCCGGACCGCTCGGTCATCCTGTTCAACCAGTTGAACCAGAAGGAAGCGGCCCAGGTTCGGGATATTCGCGGATATGTGTCCTCGTGGGGCGGTGGGCGTCTGCGCGGGGTCGAACGCATCGACATCAACGGGCTGGAAGCGGCCACGGGCAGCGCGCGCACCGATACTTCGGAAGGGATCCGGGACGTGCGCCTGGTCGCCATCCGCTTCGCGAAGGACCGAATCTATCGCTTCCTGTTTCTCACCCTGCCCGAGGCGACGCCGCGGCGCAGCGAGGACCTGCGCCGCGTGACCTACAGCTTCCGCGCCCTGACGGAGGCCGAGGCCAAAGCGGTCAAGACCCTGAAACTGCGCGTTCTGACCGTGAACCCGGACGACACGCCGGATAAGCTGGCCGGCATCATGCCGTTGGAATCATACAAGCTGGATTGGTTTCTGACCCTCAACGGCATGTCGCCGGGGGACAAGCTGACACCCGGCACCAAGGTCAAGGTCGTCACACCGTGACCGGGTGCGCTCACAGCATCATATAAACCGCTTTCGTTTCCGTCCGCACCGGTTCGAATATGACCATGCCGACCCCGTAATCGGTGGACATGCCGTCTGACGAACAGGGGAAATACAGCGTCGTCGATTGCTTGTAACGCTCCATCGGCCGGCCCTGGTCGAACAGAACGGAGCGGCGGGCGAAAAACGGGCGCCGGTCCGCAATGGCGCGGTAATGGAGCGGGAAATAAAGCCCGGGGCCGTCGCTGCCCGTATAGACTTCTTCGACATAGCGGCCCTGCAGGACCTTGCCGTAATGCTCGTCGATGGCCGTGCCGGAAAATTTGACCAGCATGCCTTGGTCGATCCCGCCGCGATAATCATGGACGAAGATATGCGGGGCGAGATGCGGAACCTGCATCAGATCGATGGATTCATAGGTCGGCAACGCCCCATCGCCCAGACCCGTGATGATGAAATCGCAGAACTGCAGCACTTTGGATGAATCCGTCAACGCCGCGACACGATCGCGGACGACGGCAAGCCCGGTCTCAGCGGGCAGTGTCTCCGTCACCTTCACACACTCCTCATTCCCCAGAGTGAGCATATCTTTTTATGTGAAAAGGTGGAGGATTTTATTGGTCTGGGCATGCGACCCATCGCTGGCGCCGCCCGGAAACGGAAAACGGCCGGGAATCCATCTCCGCGAGGAGGTCAGGATACTCCGGCCGTTTGCCTTATCGGACGCCCGGCGCGCGGGCGACGCACTGCCTGAAATCAGGCGGCGCGCAGAACTTTTTCCAGCTTTTCCGTCGCCTTTTCCACGTCCGTCTTGTCGACGGCCGCCAGTTCCGCGGCCAGACGGTCGCGGGCGGCTTCATAGATCTGACGTTCGGAGAACGACTGGTCGGGCTGCCCCACATTGCGGTGCAGGTCGCGAACGACCTCGGCAATGGATACGGGATTGCCCGAGTTGATCTTGGCTTCGTATTCCTGGGCCCGGCGGCTCCACATGGTGCGTTTGACACGCGCCCGGCCTTTAAGGGTTGTCATCGCCTCTTCCATGATCTTGCGCGTCGACAGCTTGCGCAGGCCCGAGGTCGGGGCCTTGGACACGGGCACCCGCAGGGTCATCCGGTCTTTATCAAAGGAAATGACGAAAAGATCGAGCTTGTGGCCCGCGATTTCTTCGGTTTCGACGCCGATGACCTTGCCGACGCCGTGCGTCGGATAGACGACATAGTCGCCGGTATCGATCTGCAGTTCTTCTTGTTTGGACATAGGTGAGGTCAACTCCGATATTACCCTTCTTGTCATTGGGCTGCCCGAGCCCGCCACAGTCCGCTCGTCCTGACGAGTACGGACCGGCAGCATGCTTCAGGGAGTACAAAATCCGCCCGGCGACACTGAACGTGGCCGCTGACCAAACCTATCCTGAAGCGGGCGGCTGTCTTCCCCGGCAGGCGCTCCCGCGCCCATCCCACAGCCGAATGTTGGCCGAAAAAATCCCCCCGGACGGACAGATGGGCGATTCCGAGGGGCATAGACCTTTGGGCCAACAATTGAGGATTGTAACATAATTTAAGGGTAAAAACCACCCTTCACTTCGCAGATGCACAACAGGGCGCGAACCCGGCGGGATTCCCGCCGGGCGCTACATGCCAGAAGGCGCACGCCCACGGAGGGCGCGCGGAAGGCCGAATCAGTTACCCTGACCCGGATTCGGGCTCAGGAGTTCCTTCTTGCCTTCCTTGCCGTTCCATTCGTCGGCATCGGGGGGGCTTTCCCCCTTGGAGGTGATGTTGGGCCACTGGCTCGCGAACTTGGTATTGATCTCCAGCCATTCCTCGACGCCGGGCTCCGTGTCGGGAACGATGGCTTCGGCCGGGCATTCGGGTTCGCAAACGCCGCAATCGATGCATTCGTCGGGATGGATGACCAGGAAGTTTTCCCCTTCGTAGAAGCAATCCACGGGGCAGACTTCCACGCAGTCCTGGAATTTACATTTAACGCAGTTTTCGGTGACGATATAGGTCATTGCGGGCTCCGTAAGGTCGATGAGTTCAATAAATCCAGAAAGCCGTTAGGCCAAACAAGCAATAAGTTTGCAAAATGCATCGGCAGGGGCATTTACTTACGCCCTATCCGTGCCGTGCTCAAGCCGCGCGCGGGCGCGTTTCCGGGCTTCGCCGCTGTCACGATCCGATACATGAAGCAGTCCAGCGACCCGGCGCGCCAGGCTGGCCTCGAAGTCGTGGAGTTCACCGTCCGCATAGGCGACGGCCCAGACCATTTCGAGAATTCGGACCCGGTCCTCGGGCGCCATGCGATCCTTGATGGTGCGGGTCATGCCATAGAACTCGACCGAGTGGTCCGCGCGTTCCTTGGCCTCGGCGATCAGGACGTCGGCCTCGCCGTCCTCCAGATTGAATTCCTCGGTCAACAGGGCCCGGATAGCGGTTTCCTCTTCACCGCCGAACTCACCGTCGAGGGACGCCGCCTCGACCAGCAGGAGGGCCGTGGCGGCTTCCAGTTCGCGTTCTCCGGCCACGGGGGCCGCGGTCGCATCCGTGGAAAGGCGGTCGGCCCAGGATTTCAATTTGGCTAGCATGGACGTCAGTTAGCACGCACGGGCGATCCTCTCAACCACAGCAAAGTTGCGGGTTTTCCTTGCCCCCGCCGATTGCCCCACCTAAACCTCGGGACCATGAGCCCATCACCCGACGATCCGCGCCTGAATTTTCCCGCAACCGGCCGTAATCAGACCGCGATCCTGGACGTCCTGGCCCGCGTGCTGCCGGCCGAAGGCCTGGTCCTGGAGATCGGGTCCGGCTCGGGCCAGCATATCGCCGCCTTCGCCCAAGCCCTGCCCCACCTGGACTGGCAGGCCACGGACCCGGACCCGCATTATCGGGCCTCCGTCGACGCCTGGGCCCGCCATGCCGGGCTGGATCTGCCGCCGGCCCTGGACCTGGACGCAACCCGCCGTCCCTGGCCGATCTCCCAGGCGGCGGCGGTGATGTCCGTGAACATGATCCATATCGCGCCCTGGGCCGCTTGCCTGGGGTTGCTTTCCGGGGCGCGGGACGTGCTCCCCGAAGGCGGGGTGCTGTACCTGTACGGCCCCTTCACCGTGGGCGGCATGCATACGGCCGACAGCAATGCCCGCTTCGACGCCAGCCTGCGGGCCGAGAATCCCGACTGGGGCGTGCGCAATCTGGACGACGTGGCGCTGGAAGCCCGCGGATGCGGCCTGCATCTGGTGGAAACGGTGAAGATGCCCGCCAACAACCTGTCGGTGATCTTCAAAAAACGCGCGGGCATGGCCTAGCCCCTGCCCCGCTCGCCCAACGGCGCCTATATATCCTCACCGCGCAGGCGGTCGGTTTCCCGCCGCTCGCGCTTGGTCGGCCGACCGCTGCCGGCATCGCGCGGGGCGACCCGGCCCGGACGGTCGATATCGTCGCCGTCTTTCGGCGGCGGCGGAGGCGACAGGTCTTCGTACAGCGCCTGGGCTTCCGGGGCCGGTCCCCGGCGCGTGCCCAGGTCCAGCACCTTCACGACCTTGATCCCGACCCGCATGGGAAAGGTCAGCACATCGCCGACCTTCACCGCGTAATGGGGCTTGGCGATGGTCACCGTGTTGACCCGCAGTTTGCCCGACTGCACGTATTTGGTGGCCAGCGAGCGGGTCTTGAAGAACCGCGCGAACCACAGCCACTTGTCCAGCCGCAGATTGCCGCCCCCGCCTTCCGTCATGACAGAACCAGGTCCTTCAGCTTGGCGAAGGGGGAATGGGGATCGACCTTGGGCGCCGCCGGCGGCGCCGGGGTATTCGCTTTCGCCCGGCCTTTGGCCTTGCCGCGGGTAGGTGTGTTCGTTGCGGTCCGGCGCGCCGCCGGGCGGAAGCGCAGGGCCCCCTCGACCTCCCGCCCCTTGAAGCCGAGGCCGCGGAGAATCTGCGCCATCTCCGCCGCGCCGCAGCCGGCCAGGGACAGCAGGTCCGGTGAAATCTCAAACCCGGCCTTGCCGCCCGCCTTGGCCAAATCCCAGGCCCTGGCGGCGATGCGCTCCACCATGTCGATGCGCAATGCGGTCTTGCCGAAGCGGCGGAAGCCGACCTGTTCCCAATACTCCCTTGGCAGGCGCCCGGCCGGCAGGGAGACACGGCCCGGCAGGGGCGGCGGCACGGGCCGGCGCCCCTGGGTCAGGCACCACAGGAAGCCCCGCATGGCCGCCGGCGCCGGACGCACCAGGGCCGGCAGGAACACGGTCTCGCGGCCGATGCGGATGCCGGCGGCGCGCAGATCGCGCCGGGCGTCCTTATCAATCAGGGCGAGCTGCTCGTCGGCCGCCGCGCGGGGCAGGGAGCCATGGGCCTCGCCCAGGCGAAAGGCCAGGCCCTTGGCCGGGCCCGTGAGGGATGCCTTGTCGAGGGCCAGCAGGTCACGGAACAGACGTGCCAGATGATCCGCGATCCAGCGCTCCAGCCGCCGGGCGACCCGGTCGCGCCCCTGGGCATCCAGCAGGTCGGACGCCGTCACCCGCACGGCGGGCCGCAGCAAAGCTTCGCCTTTGACCAGTCGACCGACGGGAACGCCGCCCCACAGGATCGTGCCGGCGTCCCGGCCGTCCAGCGGCGCCAGCGTGATGTCCGTGTCGGGGGCCTGCTCAAGGGCGACGACACGGCGACGGAATTCGCCCTTCAGCGCGCGGCCCGCCGCCGCGGCGATGGTCTTGCCGGCGGCATCGCCATTGGCGCCGCCGGCCTCGAACAAAAAGCCCTTCAGATGGCCCACGGGATGACCCTCGACCACCACGTCACCCGACGCCGTGACGGCGGCCATCAGGTCCGGCGTGTCCTTCAGTTTCATCATCAGATGGGCCGTGCTTTTGTCGACGAAGCGCTGGGTCAGGCGGTCGTGCAGGGCGTCGGACAATTTGTCCTCGATGGCGCGGGTGCGGTTCTGCCAATGCCGGGCATCGCCGAGCCAGTCACCATGGAACGACACATAGGTCCAGGTGCGGATATGGGCGATGCGCTGGGTCAGGGCATCGATGTCGCCATCCGTGCGGTCCAGGCGCTTGACCTGGCCCGCCATCCAATCCTCGGGCAGGCGGCCCTCGGGTCCGGTCAGATATTTGTAAAGCGTCGCCAACAGGTTGGCATGGGCATCGGTCATCACGCCCTGGAAATCGGGCACCTGGCAAACATCCCACAGCAGGCGCACGGCCTCGGGCGTTGCCGCCCGGTCCTTCACTGTTTCATCGCGCAGCAGCAGGGCCAGGGCCTGTTCGTCCTCGGCGGCGCGGGCGCGGATCAGCCCGCCCTGGGGCGCCGGGCGGGCCAGGGTCTGTCGGAGTGCGTGGACCGAGGCGAAATCCAGGTCCCCGTTGCGCCAGTAGATTCTGGTCAGGGGATCGAATTTGTGGCCTTCGATGGCTTCGGCCAAGTCCGGGTCGAGAGGCCGTTGATCCGCCGTCGTGCCGAAGGTGCCGTCGTTCATGGCGCGCCCGGCACGGCCGGCGATCTGCGCCAACTCGGCCGGGGCCAGGTTGCGCCGGTGACGGCCGTCGAACTTGGATATGCCGGCGAAAGCAACATGGTCGATGTCCATGTTGAGGCCCATGCCGATGGCGTCGGTGGCGACCAAATAATCGACCTCC
>PALN01000092.1 GCA_002706405.1 Rhodospirillaceae bacterium
CGCCCTCGCCGCCGTCGTCCCCCTTGCCGGCCGGCAGGAACAAACCGCCCAGGTCCATGGCCGATGCCGGAACAACCGCCGGGCGCACGCCGCCGTCGGCCCGCGCCGAGGACGCGGCGACGGCGGTAATCAGAACCAAGGTCGCGATCAGGGCCAGGGGAAAGGCCCACCAGCGGCGGCCGATGACGGTGACGATGGACATGGTGTGCGTCTCTCCCGGCGGGGGTCCGCCTTAAGCGATCCGGAAAGCCGCCCGGGATGGATTCACTCCACCGGGCGGCGGCTCGCACCATGAATGGACGGAGACTGGGGCTGCCCTAGGGTGTGCCCGGGGCCTTTTAGAGGCAGGGAAGCCGCGATTTCGCCATAGTTTCCACGCGGCCGCTCATGTTCCGCGCCTGAGGCTTCAACATGACCCGAAAACGATCTAGGTTACGCGCCATCCAGAGGGAACCGGGTTGAAGGAGACACCCCATGCATAAGAATACGATCTGCCTACATCACGGCTACCGCGCCGATCCGGCGACCAATTCCGTCGCCGTGCCGATCTATCAGACCACGTCCTACCAGTTCGACGACACCGCCCATGCGGCGCGCCTGTTCGGGCTGGAAGAACTGGGCAACATCTATACCCGCATCATGAATCCGACCTGCGACGTGCTGGAAAAGCGCATGGCCGCCTTGGAAGGCGGCGTCGCGGCGCTTGCCGTGTCTTCGGGTCAGGCGGCATCGGCCATGGCCGTGCAGAACATCGCCCAGGCCGGAGATAATATCGTCGTGTCCACGGACATTTACGGCGGCACCTGGAACCTGTTCGGCAATACCCTCAAGACCATGGGGATCGAAGCCCGTTTCGTCGATTCGTCGGACCCGGAAAATTTCCGCCGCGCCACGGACGACAAGACCCGGGCCTATTTCGGCGAGACGCTGGCGAACCCCAAACTGCGGGTGTTTCCCATCGCCGAAGTTTCGGCTATCGGCCGTGAACTGGGCGTGCCCTTGATCATCGACAACACGGCGGCGCCGACCCTGTGCCACCCCTTCGAACATGGTGCGGCGGTCATCATTTATTCCATGACCAAATACATCGGCGGCCACGGCACGTCGATCGGCGGCATGATCATCGACGGCGGCAATTTCGATTGGGAAAAGCACGCCGCGCGCTTCCCGCTGCTGACCCAGCCGGACCCGAGCTATCACGGCGCGGTCTGGACCGAGGCCGCCAAGGGCTTGGGCGCCCCCATCGCCTATATCCTCAAGGCGCGGGTGACCATGCTGCGCGACATGGGCCAGGCAATGAGCCCGTTCAACGCCTGGATGTTCATCCAAGGGCTGGAAACCCTGCCCCTGCGCATGCGCGAACATTGCCGCAACGCTGAAACGGTGGCACGCCATCTGGCCGCCCATCCGGCGGTCAGCCGGGTGATCTTCCCCGGCCTGGAAAAAGACGAAGCCATCCGCGCCCATGGCGAGAAGACCATGCCCGGCGGATGGGGCGGTCTGGTCGGCTTCGAATTGAAAGGCGGCGAAGCAAGCGGCGCCAAGTTCATCGACGCCCTGAAGCTGTTCTATCACGTGGCCAACATCGGCGACGTGCGCTCGCTGGCCATCCATCCCTGGTCGACCACGCACCAGCAATTGACGCCCGAAGAACGGATTTCCGCCGGCGTCACCGAAAGCTATGTGCGGCTGTCGGTCGGGATCGAACACATCGACGACATCATCGCCGATCTGGATCAGGCGCTCGAGGCGCAATAACCGCCGAGACCCCAAGGTCATTGAACAACGCCGGGAGGCCTTGGCCGCTTCCCGGCGTTTTTCATTGCGTGTCTTGCCTGAAACAAATGGGCAGCGTAGTCTCCGAGCGGCCCGAAACCGGGCCGCTGCCCTTGCCCCATGGATCAAATACAAGGACCCGATCATGGCTTTCCTCGCCGACCGCCTTGCCGCCATCAAACCGTCCCCCACCATCGCCGTCACCCAGAAGGCCAACGACCTGAAGGCCCAGGGCAAGGACGTCATCGGCCTGGGCGCGGGTGAACCCGATTTCGACACGCCCCAGCACATCATCGAGGCGGCGAAAAAGGCGCTCGACGCCGGCATGACCCGCTATACGGCGGTCAACGGCATTCCGGAACTGCAGGACGCCATTATCGCCAAGTTCAAGCGCGACAGCGGCCTGGATTACGCCCGCGACCAGATTCACGTCAGCTGCGGCGGCAAGCCGGTGATCTTCAACGCTTTCATGGCGACCATCAATCCGGGTGACGAGGTCATCGTGCCGGCCCCCTATTGGGTGTCCTACGCGGACATTCCGCTGATGTTCGGCGCCGAAGTGAAGGTCGTTCAGTGCAGCGCCGAAAACAACTTCAAGCTGAAGCCGGAACAGCTCGACGCGGCGATCACCCCGAAAACCAAATGGCTGGTCTTCAACTCGCCGTCGAACCCGACCGGCGGCGCTTATACCCGCGACGAGATTAAGGCCCTGACCGATGTCCTGTTGCAGCATCCGCATGTCTGGATCTTCTGCGACGACATTTATGAAAAGCTGGTCTATGACGGCTTTCAGTTCACCACCATGGCCCAGGTCGAACCCAAGCTGTACGACCGCATCGTGACCATGAACGGCATGTCCAAGGCCTATTGCATGACCGGCTGGCGTGTCGGTTATTGCGGCGCCCCGAAGGAACTGGTCAAGGCCATGACCATGATCCAGTCCCAGGGCATCACCCATACGGCCGCCGTATCGCAGGCCGCCGCCGTGGCCGCCCTGAACGGCCCGCAGGATTTCATCGAACAGAACAACGCCGTATTCAAGCAACGCCGCGATCTCGTCGTCAGCATGCTGAACCAGGCCAACGGTCTTTCCTGCGCCACGCCGGAAGGGGCGTTTTACGTCTATCCGTCCTGCGCCGGCACCATCGGCAAAAAGACACCGTCGGGCCAGGTCGTCAAGAACGATGAGGATTTCGTGACCTACGTTCTGGAATCCGAAGGGGTTGCCGCCGTGCACGGGGCCGCGTTCGGGCTGGAACCGCATTTCCGGATTTCCTACGCCACGGCCACGGACCTGCTGGAAGACGCCTGCCAGCGCATCCAGCGGGCCTGCGCCAACTTGAGCTGACCGCCGGACAGGTGGCATTGGGATTGTCCCCAAGGCGACGTCTGCTTTCACGAGCCGCGATTCTGGCCGCCGTCGTCCTTGTCGGCGCGGCCCGGCCGGCCCAGGCCGGGCTGGCCGAGGCCGAGGCCGCCTATAACGCCGGCGATTTCGCCACCGCCTTCAAGGAACTGAAGCCCACCGCCGAAGGCGGTGATGCCGAAGCTCAGGCCCTGATCGCCGGGATGTATGCCCGCGGCCAAGGCACCGCGGCGGACTTTGGCGAAGCGGCCCGCTGGTACGGCATGGCCGCCGACCAGGGCCACTTGTACGCCACCACCATGCTGGGCTGGTTCCACATGCGCGGCATCGGGGTCGAACAGGACGCGGTGAAGGGATACCGCCTGTTGTCGCGGGCGGCGGCACGCGGCCAGCCGCGGGCCGCGGAAATGAAGCAGGCCGTGGCCGAAAAGGCGCTCGCCGGTCTCGACGATTTGGTGGCCACGGAAGCCCAAAGCCAAGCCATCGACCGCCAAGCCGCCTATTTCCGGATCGGCCAGAGCTTCGCCCTCGGCCATGGCGTGCCGCGCCTGCCGGAGGTCGCCGCCGAGGCCTTCCACCGCGCGGCGAAGCTGGGCCATCGTGACAGCCAATATGAGTACGCGCGCCGGCTGGATACGGGCGACGGCGTTCCGGAAGATGCCGAAGCCGCCCTCGCCTGGTACAAACAGGCGGGCGAGCAGGGCCATGCGGACGCCCTCGCCATGGTCGGGCAGGCCTACCTGACCGGGCGCGGCACGGCGCCCAACCGCGGCCAAGCGATGGTCGCGATCACCCGGGCCCGGGCCGCCGGTTCACCCATCGCCAAACAGATACTGGAAGCCATGAGCAAATGACCCCAACGATCACCGCGTTTACCGCCGAGCTGCTGCGCCTGCCGCTGGACCGCCCCGTGGGCGGGTCCGGCGTGGCCCGGATCGATGTCCTGGCCGTCGACCTGACGGACAGCGACGGCGCCACCAGCACGGGGTTCAGCTATTGCCTGAACGGCGGCGCCGGGGTCGTCCTGGCGGCGGCGCGCGACCTTTTGGAAACCCGCGTCCAAGGTCAGGCCGCCCATACGCCGGAAGCGCTGTGGCGGCACATGGCCGGGTCCCTCAACCGTATCGGCCGGGGGGCCCACAACCTGGCCATGGCGGCCATCGACGTGGCGGCCTGGGATCTGCACGCTCGGCGCCTGAACCTGCCCTTGGGCATCGCCATGGGCGGCACCGCGCGCGACCTGCCCGTCTACGGCTCGGCCGATCATCGCCCGGACCACAGCCCGGAGGAAAGCCGTGATCTGGCCCTGGCCCAGGTCGCCCAAGGATTCGCCGGGGTCAAGCCGCGCCTTTCCGGGGACGGCACGGACGGCGCCCGGCTGAGCACCCTGCGCGCCACCCTGCCCGACCGGGTGCGTCTGATGGCCGACGTGAACGAGAAATGCGATCCGGCCTCGGCCCTGCATCTGGCGGCGGCCTGCGCCGACGCCGGATGCCTGTGGCTGGAGGAACCCCTGCCGGCCGGCGACGCCGGTGCCTTCGCCCGTCTGGCGGCGGCCTCGCCGGTCGCCATTGCCGCGGGCGAACACCTGCAGGGCATGGCCGAGGTCATGCCCTATCTGACCTCGGGCGCCCTGCACGTCCTGCAACCGGATCTGGCGATGATGGGCGGGCTGACACCATGCCTGGCGGCAGCGCGGGCGGCCGAGTCCTTCGGCCTGCCGGTCGCGCCGCATTTCCTGCCGTCGCTGTTCATCCATCTGGCGGCGGCGCAACCCAACGTCACCTGGCTGGAGGACTTTCCCCTGCTCGAGCCCCTGTTCGACATCGCGGCCAGAACCGAGAACGGCAGCATGGCCCTGCCCACCCTGCCCGGCCACGGCATGGCCTGGGCCGAGGGGGCCAGGAAACGTTATCGTCTGGACGGCTGAACGGTGATGGACGACGCCTAATCCGTGTCGTCGGGCGCGTCGATGTCCACCGGCACGCCCGGCTTGGCCTTGGACGCGCGAATCGACAGCGCCGATTTGACATGGCTGACGTTGGGCGCGGCGGTCAACTTGGTGGTGAGGAACTCCTGATAGGCGTCCCAATCGGCGGCGACCACCTTCAGCAGGAAATCCGTTTCCCCCGCCAGCATGTGGCACTCCCGCACCTGGGGCCAGGCCCGCACGGCATCCTCGAAGGCCTCCAGATCGTGTTCGGCCTGGGAATTCAGCCCGACCTGGGCGAACACGGTGACGTTGAAGCCCAGCATCTTGGGCTCCAGGTCGGCGTGATAGCCGCGGATGAAGCCCGCTTCCTCTAGGGCGCGAACCCGGCGCAGGCAAGGCGGCGCCGAAATACCGGCCCGCTTCGACAGTTCCACATTGGTCATGCGACCGTCGGCCTGCAGGTCGCGCAGGATACGCCGGTCAATCTTGTCCAATTTCACGCGCTGCATGATCGTTTCCTAACCCTCGGGCACGGCGTAATTTTATTGCGAAATTATATTATAACGACCGCGGGGGAAAGCCCCGTCACCGGCAGCCGCCTTTCACCCCATGCCGACGGTCGTCCGGCCGGGCCGCTTGTCCTTGCACGGCGGCCGGGGCGCACTTATCTTAGGCCCCCGTCCGCCGTGGATTCTGGGCAGACACGGCCCCCCGTATTCTCGTTCAAAAGGTAGATCGCTCCATGCCCGCCGCTTCCGATACCGCCCCCCGCCATACCAAAGTCCTGATCATCGGCTCCGGCGCCGCCGGCTATACGGCCGCCGTCTATGCCGCCCGCGCCAATTTGTCGCCCCTGCTGGTGCGCGGCCTGCAGCCGGGCGGCCAATTGACCATCACCACCGAGGTCGAAAACTATCCCGGCTTCGCCGAACCCATCCAGGGCCCCTGGTTGATGGAACAGATGTTCGAGCAGGCCAAGAACGTGGGCACGGAAATGGTCGAAGACACGATCATGGAAGTCGATCTGAAATCCCGGCCGTTCCGCGCCGTCGGCGATTCGGGCACGGTCTACACCGGCGACACCCTGGTCATCGCCACGGGCGCCAGCGCGCGCTGGCTGGGTCTGCCGTCCGAGGAAAAATTCATGGGCTTCGGCGTGTCCGCCTGTGCCACCTGCGACGGATTTTTCTACCGCGGCAAGGAAGTCGCCGTAATCGGCGGCGGCAACACGGCGGTCGAGGAAGCCTTGTTCCTGACCAATTTCGCCTCGCGCGTGACCTTGATCCACCGCCGCGACGAATTGCGGGCGGAAAAGATCATGCAGGACCGCCTGTTCAAGAACGACAAGATCGAGGTGATCTGGGACACCGTCCTGGATGAGGTCCTGGGCGGCAGCAACCCTCCGGGCGTGACGGGCATGAAACTGCGCAACGCCAAGACCGGCGAGATCACGGAACGCGCCGCCGACGGCGTGTTCATCGCCATCGGCCATGATCCCAACACCAGTTTGTTCAAAGGCCAGGTCGACATGGACGACGAAGGCTATATTCTGACCAAACCGGACAGCACCAAAACCAACATTCCGGGCGTGTTCGCCGCCGGCGACGTCCAGGACAAGGTGTTCCGGCAGGCAATTACCGCGGCCGGGACCGGCTGCATGGCGGCGTTGGAGGCGGAACACTTTCTCGCCGCACTGGAAGCGCAGCAAGCCGCGGCCGAATAGGCCGCAACAACCGACCCGGGTGCAACAAGGGAGCGCATCGACAACGGGCCGATCAGGGGGCATTTTCCCATGGACTGGGACAAACTTCGGGTATTTCATGCCGTCGCCGAAGCGGGCAGCTTTACCCGCGCCGGCGAAGATTTGCACCTCAGCCAATCGGCGGTCAGCCGCCAGGTCAGCGCGCTTGAAGAAAACCTTCGCGTACCGCTGTTCCACCGCCACGCGCGCGGCCTGATCCTGACGGAACAGGGCGAACTGCTGTTCCGCACGGCCCATGACGTGTTTTCCAAGCTGGCCATGGTCGAAGCCCGGATCGCCGACAACAAGGACGCGGCCCAAGGGCCCTTGAAGGTGACGACCACGGTCGCCTTCGGATCCATCTGGCTGACGCCGCGAATGCGCGAGTTCAAGACCCTTTATCCCGACATCGCCGTGTCGTTGGTTTTGGCCGATACGGAACTGGACCTCAGCATGCGCCAGGCCGATGTCGCCATCCGCCTGGCCCCGCCGAAGCAGCCGGATTTGATCCAGCGCTACATCATGACCATGAACTACCATGTCTATGCGTCGGAAGAGTATCTGGCCGAACACGGCACGCCGACCCGGCCCCAGGATCTGGACGACCACGATCTGGTCGTCTACGGCGACGACGCCCGGCCGCCGGTGGAGAATCTCAACTGGCTGCTGACCGCCGGCGCCAAACCGGGGGAATCGCGGGAACCGGTGCTGCGGGTGAATTCCATCTACGGCATTTACCGTGCCGTGCAGTCGGGCCTGGGCATCGGCGCCCTGCCCGATTACATGAGCCGCGAAGCGGACAATCTGAAGGAAGTCCTGCCGGAATTGCGCGGGCCGTCGATCGAGGCCTATTTTGTCTATCCGGAGGAATTGCGCAATTCCAAGCGCATCATCGTGTTCCGTGACTTCCTGGTCGACCGCCTGAACCCGGCAAATTTCTAAGCGCCGCCGATTCTCGGCTTCACAAAATTCACATCAAATGCCGCAATTTTGTTAGCCAGATGCAATAATTGCAGGGGGACAAACGAGATATGCGTGAATTGCATATCTGGAATGCAGCTTTATGACTGGTATACCAAGCTCAGCGGCTTATATAACCCGCATCTCGTTGACGCCAATTCCTCCCAAACGGCGTGACAACGAAGACTGTTTTGGGTCCTCCCAGACCCACCCCGCCGGTGGTTTATCCGGCACCGGGACCGCTCCCTGGCCCCCCAGGCCAGCGGCCCCAACGTCTCCCAGACGTGAAGCCTCCCTGTCAAACTCGCCGGTCTCCGCAAGGAGACCGGCGGTTTTTTTATCTACCTTCCCCTACGTCCGGATTACGGCCCTACTGCGCCGCCTGGGCCCGCTGCGCGACCACCTGGTCCGCTTCCTTGCCCATCAGTTCCTGCAGGTGATCGAACACCCACTCGAACGTGCCGACCCCCATGGTCATGGAGCGCAGTTCGATCACCAGATCGTGCATTTCCGATTGCGGCAATTGAACCTGGACCTCGTCCCAGCCGGCCCAGCCGGGCTTGGCGTCAAAGCCCATGATCTGGCCCCGCCGGCCGGACACTAGGCGCTGCATGCGCGAGGTGAATTCCGACGGCATGGAAATGACGACCTTGCAAATGGGCTCCAGCAGCACGGGCTGACAGTTGGGCATGCCTTCACGCATGGCCTGCTGGGCCGCCTTGCGGAACGCCATGTCCGAGGAATCCACGTTGTGGTATTGGCCGTCGGTCAGGGTCACGGACAAGTCGACCACGGGAAAGCCCAAGGGCCCGCGCGCGAGATATTCGCGCACTCCGGCCTCGACCGCCGGGATGTACTGCTTGGGCACGACCCCGCCGGTGATCGTGTCGCCGAAGGTGAAGCCCTCGCCCCGGGCCAGCGGCCGGATATCCAGGTGCACGTCGCCGAATTCCCCATGCCCGCCCGATTGCTTCTTGTGGCGCGCGTGCTGGCTGGTCGGCTTGCGGATGGTTTCCTTGTAGGGGACCTGGGGGCGTTCACTGTCGACGTCGATGTGGAATTTGCCCTTCATCCTGTCGAGGGTGATCATCAGGTGCATTTCGCCCTGCCCCCACAGCAGCATTTCGCCCGTATCCGGATTGTGTTCGGGGGAGATCGAGGGGTCTTCCTCCATGATCTTGGCGAGCGCACCCGACATCTTGACCTCGTCGCCCCGGTTGGCCGCATGCACGGCCATGGAAAACAACGGCGTCAGCGGCGGCGGCCAGGTCATGCCCTTGGCCTTGCCGGTGGCCGAAACTAGGTCGCCGGTCTTGACCGCGTCCATGCGGCCGAGGGCGACGACCTCGCCAACACCCGCCTTGGCGACCTTTTCCGTCTTTTGGCCGAAGGCCTTCGACATCCCCGACACCCGGCCCTGGAACGACGCCAGACCGTCGGCGATCTCGCCGCACCACACGCGGGCGAAGGAAAGCTTACCCGCATGGCCGGCGTGAACGGTCTTGAAGACCCGCGCCGCCGCTTCGCCCGATACCGGCTCCCCCAGGCGTTTGGCCGTGGTTTCCGGGCCCGGCGCCTCATGCCGCAGCGCCTTGAGCAGGCGGCGCACGCCGTTGCCGTGCTCGGCCGAGCCGAAAAACACGGGCACGGCCTTGGCGTCCCGCAGCACCGTTGCCAGATGGTCAAACACCTCGCCCGTCTGCGGCACCACGTCTTCCAGCAGCTTTTCCAGCAACGTATCGTCGAAATCGGCCAGGCTTTCCAGCAGTTCCGTGCGCGCGATTTCCTCGCGCCCCTTGATCGCCTCGGGCAGTTCCATCAATTCCGACGGCTTGCCCTCCTGCCAGCGGAAGGCGCGCTCCGAGACCAGATCGACATGCCCGGTCACATCGTCGCCGCCGTCGCGCAGCGGAATTTCGCGCAGCACCAGGGGGCTGTCGGACAAGCCCTGCAAGGCATCCAGGGTCTCGGCGACGCTGGCTTCGGCGGAGTCCATTTTGTTGATGAAGATGATGTGCGGGATCTGATGCTGATCCAGGAACTTGAGGATCGGCGCCGCCGTCAGGGCCCGGGCCTTCCCCGGCTCGCAAACCACCACGGCGGCATCGGCGATCATGAGGGCGTTATGGGCGTCCTGCAGCAGATCGATGGAGCCGGGACAGTCGATGAAGGTCCAGGGATCGTCCAGGTACGTGACGCTGGCGATATTCATTTCCGTGGACATCTGGCGGGCGCGGGCTTCGGGTGAGCCGTCACCCACCATATTGCCGTCCTTGACCGATCCCTTACGGTCAAGGACCCCGCATTGGCGGAGAATTTCTTCGAGCAGAGATGTCTTGCCGCTTAAGTAGGGCCCGACCAAGGCTGCCACACGGGGCCGGTTGTCGGATTTGGTCATCGTTACCTCCCAAGTGCGTATTGTCGCCGGAAGGGGCCGTTCAGTCGGCCTTCGAAGTCCATTTTATGGTTAAAGCGTATCCTTCCGGCGAGGGGATTCAAGAAGATTCCGGGAATCCGGGCGAGATTTGCCATTGTGCCGGCCCGAAACCGGCCGGCGGGCCACGGCCGGGAACGGGTGCGCTCGGGGTAACTAACCCTTGGCGTTAGTGGACAACCCCCCCATATGCGAGGCTAAACTGGCCTTTCGCGGCGCCCCGCCGTGGCACAAGCAGCGACGGACAATGGATACCAAGACACATAGTTATACGGAAACAACGCGCGGCATCCGCGTCAGCGTGGTCCCCCAGTATCTGCCCGAACAATCAGCGCCGGACGACGGGCGCTATGTCTGGGCCTATACGGTGCGCATCGAAAACCAGGGCACGGAAACGGTGCAGCTTCTCAACCGCTATTGGCGGATCACCGATGCGCTCGGCACCTCCCACGAGGTCCGCGGCGAGGGCGTGGTCGGCGAACAACCGGTCCTGAACCCGGGTGAGGCCTTCGAGTACACCAGCGGCACGCCGTTGGCGACGCCATCGGGCATGATGATGGGGGCCTACGAAATGGAAACCCGAACGGGAGACTTTTTCGACGCCGTCGTGCCGGCTTTTTCGCTCGACAGTCCGCACGAGCGTATCCATCTGAACTAAGATCCATGAACCAACAGGACCGGGAATTCGAACCGTGACCGCCAAGAAACATCTGAGTGTCGCCAATGTGGCCGCGAACGCGGCAAAGACGCAAAGCGGCAAGCCGTCTCGCGCCGAGGCCGAACAGGCCGTGCGCACGCTGATCCGCTGGGCCGGCGACGACCCCACCCGCGAAGGCCTGATCGACACGCCCAAGCGGGTCGCCAGCGCCTATGAAGAATTTTTCGCGGGCTACGACGCCGATCCGGTGGAAATCCTGCAGCGCACGTTCGAGGAAACGGACGGCTACGACGAAATCGTCGTTCTGAAGGACATTCGCCTGGAAAGCCATTGCGAGCATCACATGGTGCCGATCATCGGCGTGGCCCATGTCGCCTATTTGCCGCATCGCCGGGTCGTCGGCATTTCCAAGCTGGCACGGGTCGTCGAGGCCTATGCCAAGCGCCTGCAGATTCAGGAAAAGATGACCGCCCAGGTGGCCAATGCCATCCACGACGTGCTGGAGCCCAAGGGTGTCGCCGTCGTGATCGAGGCCGCCCACCAGTGCATGACCACGCGCGGCGTCTCGAAGCCGGGCGTGACCATGGTGACCTCGCGCATGCTGGGAGCATTCCGCGACGACCCGACGACGCGCCGCGAATTTCTGGCCATGATCGGGCATTAACGCCCGAGGGCGAACCAGGCCGTCACATCAGCGGTTAGTTCCTTCTTTACCCGAAATGCTCTAAACCTCGTGCCAACGGGGATAGAACGAGGCATGGGCATGGATTTCCGCCCCATCTTGATGATCGTGGGCACGTTGCTGGCGACGTTGGCGCTGGTCATGTGCGTACCGGCGGTGGTCGACGCGTTTCTCGGCAATCCGGACTGGGAAGTATTCGCCGCCTCTGCCGGCGTGACCCTGTTCCTGGGCGTCGCCATGGCGCTGACGGCGACGACGGGCGGCGTGCGCTCCCTGTCCGTGCGCCAGGCCTTCCTCATGACGACCCTGACCTGGGTCGCCCTGACCGTGTTCGCGTCCTTTCCCTTCATGTTTTCGGAACGGGACCTCAGCTTCACCGACGCCTTTTTCGAGGCCATGTCGGGGTTGACCACCACGGGCTCGACCATCCTGACCGATCTCGACAGCCTGCCGCCCGGCATTCTGTTGTGGCGCTCCTTGCTGCAATGGCTCGGCGGCATCGGGATCATCGTCATGGCGATCGCCATCCTGCCCATGCTGAAGGTCGGCGGCATGCAGTTGTTCCGCATGGAATCCTCGGATCAATCGCCTGAAAAAGCCCTGCCCCGCGCGGCCCAGATCGCCAGCACCATCGGCATCATCTACCTGTTCCTGACCATGGTCTGGGCGGGGGCGTTCTGGCTGGCGGGTATGAGCGGGTTCGACGCCGTGGCCCATGCCATGACCACCATCGCCACGGGCGGGTTCTCGACCCATGATGATTCCATGGGCCACTTCAACCATGCCGCCATCGACTACATCGCGTCGGCGGGCATGGTCATCGGTGCCTTGCCGTTCATTCTGTATGTTCGGTTTCTGCAAGGCCAGTTCATGGCCCTGCCCCGCGACCCCCAGGTTCAGTGGTTTCTGACCACGGTCTTCGCCGTCGTGGTGGTGACCGCCGTGTGGCTGTGGCTGGAACAGGACAAGCATCCGGCGGATGCACTCCGGCTCGCGACCTTCAACATCATTTCGATCATCACCGGCACCGGCTTCGCCACGGACGATTTTTCCCTATGGGGACATTTCGCCCTGCCGATCTTCTTCTTCATCATGTTCATCGGCGGCTGCGCCGGATCGACGACCTGCGGCATCAAGGTGTTCCGCTTCCAGATTCTCTATGCCGCCTGCCGCACACAGCTGCGCCATCTGCTGCATCCCCACGGCGTGTTCATTCCCTATTACAACAAGCAGCCGATTTCGGACGAGGTCATCATTTCCGTGCTGTCATTCTTCTTCGTCTGGTTCCTGTGTTTCACGGTGCTGGCGTTGGGGCTGGGCTTCCTCGGGCTGGATTTCGTGACCGCCTTCTCCTCCGCCGCCACGGCGATCGCCAACGTCGGCCCGGCATTGGGCGAAACCGGCCCGGCGACGACCTTCTCCGAATTGCACGACGGCGCGAAATGGCTGATGGCCATCGGCATGCTGCTGGGCCGGCTGGAATTGTTCACGGTGATCGTGCTGTTCACCCGCGCGTTCTGGCGGAACTAGGCCGCCGCGGCATCCCCGCCGTTACCGGCGATGATCGGCGTCGCCAGAAGATCGTCAATAAACAGGGAAACGAACTGGGGCCGGCTGGTCACCCCCGCCTTGGCGTAAATTCGCGTCAACTGAGCACGCACCGTGCCATCGGCGGTGCCCCGGATGGACGACATCTCCGCGACGTCAAAACCCTTGAGCGCCAGCATCGCGACCTCTGATTCGGCAGTGGTCAGATGCCAATCCTCGAACCGCGCCTTGATCAGGGTGGCGAACGCCCCCGACGCGGCCGAGGCGGCATCCTCGGCCCGCCGGTTGCGCTCCATGGTGCGGCGCATCTCATATCCACCCAGGACGACGCCGAGGAACAGGGCGACCGCCACGGCGCTTTCGAACAGCGCATGCGGCGTGGCGCCGCCAAGCCGGATATCCTCGAACACGTCACCGACGAAGAACACCGCGCACAACACCTGGATGGTCAGCAGGACAGTCAGCAAGGCCGCGCGTCTGTTGCCGCGCCGCCGCGCCAGTCGGGAGGGTGTTTCCTCGCTCATTCGCCCGCTTGCCGGTCCTTGCCGCCCTTGACCATGGCGCGGATCAGGTTGACCCCCGACAGCCGGGATTCCAGAAGCACCCCGCCGACATGGACCACGGCCAAGAACAGCAGCGTGTTGGCGGCCAATTCGTGGATGTCCTCGATCAACTCGCTGCCGCCACGATGGCCTTCGTATTCCCGGAACAGGGCGGTGAAGCTATCGCCCGACATGCCGTAGGACGACGGAAAAGGGTCGCTTGCCATCACCACACCGGTCGCGACGACGACGATCAGGGTCCCCCACAAGGCATAGACCATCAGGGCGCCCAGTGGGTTGTGGGAGCGGTAGGTCCGGTGACGCCCGGCCAGCAGGTCGGACAGGTGCGCCTTGGCCGCGGCAAGGCTCGGCGGAAACGACGTAAAGCGCGCATCTTCCGTGCCGATCAGGCCCCAGATCAGGCGGAGCACCAGAAAGCTGATGGCGGCATAGCCGACCCAGATATGGATCAGCGACTCGTCCTCGACGACAAAGCCGTTGAGCACCACCGCCAGGGCGATCCCCCAATGGGTCAGGCGGACCACCGGGTCCCAGGCCGGCGCGGTCGGCACGCTCGCCTCTCCCGCCCCTGTGTATTTTTCAGGCATCAGTCGTCGGTCTTCACGCGGGTGATCTTTCCGGTCTTGGTATCGATCTTCATTTCCCAGCGTCGGCCGTCCTTCGATACCTTGACCTCAATGCGGTCGTGTTCCCGTTCGAATTCGATCACGTCGTAACCCTGATCCGCCAGGGTCGTGACGATGGTCTTGGCGTCCGTTCCCAGGGTCGTCCCGGGCATGAGGTCGGCGGCCAAGGCCGCGCCGGTGAAAAGCACGCTGAAGGCGGTGGACAGCATCAATTTGCGCATCATTTTGTCGGTATTCCTTCCGTTGGAGGGGCAAGCGGGCGGGTCCCGCGCCATCGCATGGAATATGTGCCCGCCTTGCGACGATCTCGAGGGGAGGCGCGCTTACACCGAGGCACATAAGCGCCTGCGTACGGTCGAAACCCTAGGGTCGGCAGCGAAATTTGACGATGATTTGGATCAACATGAGCGCCACAGCCCTTTGGGAAAGAGCCCGCCTGGCAGACGGCACTACTGCTGGGCGATCACGGCGAGGGCGACGACCGCCAGCATGGACAGCGCCATGGCGACGTTGATGGCGAACTGGGCCCGTTTCGGCAAGTCCAGGCGATGCAGGGTCACGCCGGCCCACAGCCACAGGAAATGGATGCAGACCCAAATCGCGTTCATGATCGCGAACTTGATCACCAGTTCCATGGCCAGATTCTCCGGCATGAACGCGAAGCCCGAGAAAAAAGCCGTGTTCACGGCATAGGCCTTGGGGTTGATGGCCTGCAGCATGAGGCCGCCGACGATGCCGGGCGCGGACTGGCGCTGGATGAAGGCGATCTTCGATCCGGCGAAGGCGATGCGCAAGGCTAGATAGAAAAGATAGGCGGCGGAAGCATAGAGCAGCACCGTGCGCACCTCGGGCACCGCCAAGACGGCGGCGGCCAGGCCCGAGACCACGGCCAGGGCAACGATATTGGTGCCCAGGAACAAGCCGATCATGTAACGCCGCCCCTGAGCGAAGCCGAATCCAGAGCCGACCCCAGCCAAGGACAACACGCCGGGCCCCGGCGTGATGAACAGGAAAAAACAGGCAGCGGCAAACGTCAGCATGGGGGTCTTCCGGCAACGGTAAAACGATGTGTTCAGGGATTACGAATGCGCACCGGACGGCCGCACCCTGGAAACAGGGTGCGGAGCCCGCCTTGCCGGGTCAAGCCCTAGAGGTATCGGTCAGCGCATCCAGTTGCCGAGGAACCGGCGCATGTTGGCTTCCATTTCGCGATCGAAGTCCTTGAGCGCCGCTTCCATCATGGCGAACCAGGTCTTGTTCAGATCATTCAGGCTGGCGTCCTCGGGCACGGTCTGGTTGCGGGTGGCGCGCGCCGCCGCGTGGCCGACGCGCTGCCCCTGGGGATCGATGATTTCGATGATGGCTGACATTTCCAGGTCGTAGCGGGCGGCCTGGTCGGTCGTAAAGGCGCCCTTGATGCCTTCGGTGCGCGGCAGGTTGATCTCGACGACTTCCGCCCGTTCGATGGTCAGACGCGCGACCATGCCCGTGCCCCCGCCCGCGGCCTTCAGCCGGTCACGGCCCCAGATCGCCATCGCCTTGGCCGGCGGCGTCCGCATCTTGTGTTCCACATTGGGCGGCGCCAGGGGCGCCTTGTGAACATCGACGACCTCGATCCGGTCGACGGCAAGGTTCAAGGCCGGCGCGTGCTGGAAGGTGATTTCCGGCAGATTGACGCTGGGGTCCGGCGTGGTGCAGCCGCCCACCGCCAGAAGTCCGGCGACAAGGGCGGTGGTCAGCGTTTTCGAAAAGATCATCTGTCGTCGTTTCCTCGCTCCAGTGGGTCCCGGCGGCGACCATACTGGGCATGGCCTGTGTCAGGATCAAGGCATGGGGTCGAATAATCCGCATCGCGCCGCGTAACCCGGCGGCGTCACTCCTGGTAAAGGGCGCCGACCTGTTCCGGGCCGAAGACATAATCCGTGCCGCAGAATTCGCAGGTTACCGTAACCTTGCCGTCCTCCGCCATGTCCTCGATCTCAGCCTGCGGGAAAGACCGCAGCGTGTTCGCGACCTTTTCCCGGGAACAGCGGCAGGTCTGTTCCACGGCGCGGCCGTCGGTCACCCGCACACCGTCCTGATGATACAGACGGTACAGCAGCCGGTCCGTCGTTATCGCCGGGTCGAGCAGTTCGCCGGACGACAGGCTGCTCATCAAAATCACCGCCCGGCGCCAGTCCTCTTCGGCCGCGTCCTTGTCCGCGCCGCGCCTGCCCGGAAGGCGCTGTACCATGATCGCCCCGGCAACCAGGGGGTCCGCGTCGGAGGCCAGCAGGATCGCGGTTTCCAGTTGTTCGGATTGGCGGAAGTAGTCATGGGCGCAGTCGGCCAGGGTCGCCCCGGTCAGCTCGGTGATGCCTTGATAACGTTCCGTGTCCGGCCCCTGATCGACCGTGAAGGCAAGATAACCGGAACCGAGCAACGCCGGCACCGGTGCTCCCTGGCTGCCCGACGCGTCGATTTCCGCCAGACGGTCCGCGTCATAGCGGGCATAGCTGCGCACGCCCCCGGCAGAGGTCACATCCGCCATGACCAGGCCGACCGGTCCGTTGCCCTGAACCTGCAAGGTGAACACGCCGTCGAACTTGAGCACGCTCGACAATGTCACTGCCAGCACCACGACCTGCGACAACAGGTCGGCCACGGCCGGCGGATAGCTGTGCGGCGCGACCAGCCGGTCAAGCACGGGGCCGAGACGCACGACACGCCCGTTGACGCCCAAGGCATCCACGTGGAACGGCTGAATCATGTCGTCGAGGGAAAGGGGCGCGTCAGGCATTTTCTTGGTCGGCATTCTGTGGGGCGGCCTGTGTCTGTGTTCGATAATAGTAAGTATGCGCGGCTTGGAAACCGGCCAAGTGATAAAGTGCCATGGCGGGCGCATTGTCCGTTTCCACCTGCAGGAACAGGCGGCGGTCACGGTTCTTGTCGGCGGCCCAGGCCGCAAGGGCCGCCAGCACCCGCGCCCCATGGCCCCGCCGGCGATAGCCGCCCCGCGTCGCCATGCACAGGATCAACGCCCAATCGTCGCGGATCACGGTGGCGCCCGCGGCGACCGGCTCCGCGCCGTCGTCGAGCACGGCATAGGCGCGCGGCGTCGGCAGACCCTCGGCCAGGCGGCAGCGCAAACCGCGTTCGCGGCCTTCCGCCAAGCCGGCGCCATAAACCTGAAACCAGCCCGTATTGGGGCCGGAGAACAGGCGCGCGCGATACCGCGGGTCGGACTTATCCGCCAAATTCGCCACGACGGCGGAAGCATCCGCGGTCATGACCAGGGTGCGCGCCTCAATCCCGTATCCGCGGCGTTCCAGTTCCGCATCCAGGCCGCGCGGCTGAACGGCGCCGGAAATCTGGAACCGGCAGGGCAGACCGCGCTGACGATAGAACTTTTCCGCCGCGTCGACACGCAGGTCCAGCGCGCTGTCCCCGGATTCCTCGAGCGCCAACACGGAATTGGCGCGCCGCGACACCCCTTCGGAAAACCGCAACAGCCAGCCTTCCAGGATGCCCTGGCTGAACGGCGGCCAACAGTCGGCCGCACGGCGGTCCAGGTCCCGGATGCTCTCTTCATCGAACATGAGGAGCACCTTTTACCATCATTCGAGAAAGTCGGTCAGACGTCGCCCAGACACCAGGCCAGAATGCCCTTCTGCGCATGCAGGCGATTTTCGGCCTCGTCCCAGATCACGGACTGGGGTCCGTCGATCACCGATTCCGTCACTTCCTCGCCGCGATGCGCCGGCAGGCAGTGCATGAACAGGGCGTCGGCGGCGGCCTGGCGCATCAGGTCGTCATCCACGCGGTAGGGCAGCAGCAGGTTATGACGCGCCCCCGCGTCGGCGTCGCCCATGGACACCCAGGTATCCGTGACCACGAGATCGGCCCCGGCGACGGCCTCGGCGGCGTCCTGAGTCAGGCTGATCTGCCCCCCCTCACCCTGGGCCTTCTCGATCAGTTCCGGTGCCGGCGACAGCGGCTCCGGGCAGGCCAGACGCAACTGATAGCCGAACCGGGCGGCGCCGTGGATCCACGACGCGGCGACATTGTTGCCGTCGCCGGCCCAGGCCACAATGCGCCCCCTGATGTCGCCCCGGTGTTCCTCGTAGGTCATGATATCGGCCATGATCTGGCATGGGTGCGAGGCATCAGTCAGGCCGTTGATCACCGGCACGGTGGCGTATTCGGCCAGATCGTGCAGCTTCTGCGGATCGTCCGTGCGAATCATGATGACATCGCAATAGCGCGACAGCACGCGCGCCGTATCGGCCACGGTCTCACCGCGGCCAAGCTGCGATTCACTGCCCGACAACACGACGGCGCGGCCGCCCAACTGCTGGATCGCGACCTCGAACGAAACACGGGTACGGGTCGACGGCTTTTCGAAAATCATGACCAACGTCTTGCCGGCCAGCGGCGGCGTTGCCGAGGCCGCCGCCCCGCCCTTTTTCATCGCGGCGGCGCGGTCGAGAATGCGGCGAAGGGTGCCCGCGTCGGTCCCGTCGATATCAAGGAAATGGCGAAGCGCGCTCATCCCGTCTTCTCCTTGGCCATGTCGGCCGCGATATCGGCGCAGCTTTTGTCCAGGGCCTGGACCGCCTCGTCGATATGGCTTTCCTCGAGAATCATCGGCGGCAGCATGCGCACGACGTTATCGCCCGCCGGCACCGTCAGCACGCCGTTGTCGATCATCTTACCGACCAGGACGCTGTTTTCCACGGCGCACCGCATGCCGACCATCAGGCCTTGGCCGCGCACATCGGTCAGCACGGTCGGGTGTTTGGCGACGACGGCGCCCAGCCGGTCCCACAGCAGGCGGGCCATCTTATCGACCCGGGGCAGGAAGCCGGGCGCCAAGACCACGTCCAGCATGGCGCCGACCGCCGCCATGGCAAGCGGCGTGCCGCCGAAGGTCGACCCGTGGCTGCCCGGCGTCATGGCCTTGGCGGCGGCCTCGGTCGCCAGCACGGCGCCGACGGGGAACCCGCCGCCCAGGCCCTTGGCCGTGGCCAGGATGTCCGGGGTCACGCCGGCCCATTCATGGGCGAACAGCTTGCCCGTACGGCCGTTGCCGGTCTGCACCTCGTCCAGCACCATGAGGATGCCGAACTCGTCGCACATCTCGCGCACGCCCTTGAGGAAGCCCGGCGACGGCGCCTTGATGCCGCCTTCGCCCTGTACCGGCTCGACCAGGATCGCCGCCGTCTGGTCGGTGATCGCGGCCCGCATGGCGTTCAGATTGTCGAACGGCACATGGTCGAAGCCTTCCGGCATGGGGCCGAAACCTTCGCGGTGCTTTTCGTTGGACCCGGCGGCCAGATCGGTCAGGGACCGCCCGTGGAACGAGCCGTCGCAGCTGATGATGCGATAGCGTTCCGGATGCCCGGCGCCATGATGATAGCGCCGCGCCATCTTGATCGCGGCCTCGACGGCTTCGGCGCCCGAGTTGTTGAAGAACACGGTATCGGCGAAGGAGTTGGCGACCAGCATGTCGGCGACCCGTTCCTGCCCGGCGATGCGGTACAGGTTCGAGACATGCCACAGGGTGTTCGCCTGTTCGGTAAGGGCGGCGACCAGTTTGGGATGGCAGTGGCCGAGCGAATTGACAGCGATCCCCGATCCCATGTCGAGGAATCGTCGGCCGTCATCTGCCCAGACGTACATGCCCTCACCCTTTACCAGGGCGAAAGCGGTCCGCGCGTAAGTCGGCATGACGGCGCTGATCATTTCGCTCTCCTTTGGCTCAATGTGTCAAAACGGAAAAAAGCCCCCGATTTGCAGGAGCTTAAACCGTCTTCCTTACCAGGAAAGCCGCCGAGTATCAGTAACTCAAGGCCCCTTGTCAACGGCGACAAAAGGGCCCTTCACCCAGGGCCCTCGGGCAGTCGTCAGGCCTTCAGCTTGTAGCCCGTGCGGAACATCCAGGTGCACAGGCACCAAAGGGCGATGTTGATCACCGCCATGACCGCGACGCCGATCCAAAGATTGCCGTCGGCATGGCCGATGAAGCCGTAACGGAAGCCGTCGATCATGTAGAAAAAGGGATTGAAATGGGCCGCGATCTGGGCACCCTCGGGCAGGCGTTCGATCGAATAAAACGTCCCGGACAGGAACGACAGCGGCGTGATGACGAAATTGGTGACCGCCGCGATATGGTCGAACTTGTCGGCCCAGATGCCGCCCGCCAGGCCCAGAAGCGACAGCATCAATGCCCCCATGACCGCGTGATAGACGACGAAGAACGGATCATGCAGGCCCAGGTCCACGGTCAGCGCCATGGCCGCGCCGACGACGACGGCGACGGCGACGCCGCGGGTCATGCCGCCGATGGCGAAGCCGAACACCAGTTCATGGGCATTCAGGGGCGCCATCAGGCTGTCGACGATATTGCCTTGGATCTTGCCGATCATCAGCGAGCTCGAGGTATTGGCGAAGGAATTCTGGGCGATCGCCATCATGATCAGACCGGGGGCCAGGAAGGTGATGAAGGGCATGCCGGCGACGACCCGGTGATCGCCGCCGAGCGCCAGGGCGAACACGGCGAGGAACAGCATCGTCGTGATCAGGGGGGCGACCAGGGTCTGGGTATAGACCTTGATGAAGCGCCGCACCTCGCGCATGTACAATGTCTTCAGCCCGATCCAGTTGACCGCCCCCATGGGGGCGATGCCGTCAGTCGCGGACGGCAGGGTCGGCAGGGCGGAAAGGGGTGTCTGGTCACGCATCATCGCGCTCCTTATAAGATATGACCATGGAGAGTCCAATCGGTTCCGACGATCCGGCGCGCGCCAAGGGCGCCAAACGCAAGCCCCGGGGGCCCAAGAAGGCGACGCAAAGCCATCTTGCCAACGCGGCCCTCCATTACCTTGCGCGCTTCGCCACGTCTTCGGAAAACCTGCGCCGCGTGCTGATGCGCCGGGTCGAGAAATCCGCCCACCATCACGGCACCGATCCGGAAGAAGGAGCTGCCTGGGTCGAGGACCTGATCCAGCGCTATCAGCGGGCGGGGCTGCTGGACGATGCCGCCTATGCCGAAGCACGGGCCGGCGACTTGCTGCGCCGGGGCACGCCACTGAAGGGCGTGCGGTTCAAGCTGATGCAGAAAGGCGTCGGAGAAGACGACATCGACACGGCCCTTGCCGCCGCGACCGAAGACACCCCCGAACCCGATCTGGCCGCCGCGGCGGCCCTCGCCCGGCGTCGGCGATTGGGCCCCTATGCCGCGCCGGACAAGCGGGCAGAACGCCGCGACAAGGATCTGGCGACCCTGGCCCGGGCCGGGTTCGATTACGGCACGGCGCGGCGGGTGATCGAGGCCGAAACCGTCGACGACCTGACCCGCATGCTCGACGAACGCTAAGGTTTGCCGCCGGCACGGAATTCGGGAACAATGGACCCGACCTGTCCGGGAGGAACCGATGACGGCACGCATACCGATCCTTTTCGCGTTGGTGGCCGCAGTGGTGTCGGGGGCGCCCCCCTTGCGGGCGGACCCGCCCCTGAAGACCCTGGGCCTGATCGAAACCGTACGGATTCAACCGGAAGACATCGACATCCGCGCCAAGGTCGACACGGGGGCGGAAAATTCGTCCCTCGATGCCCGGGAATGGGAAACCTTCGAACACGACGGGGCGACCTGGATCCGCTTTACCCTACATCTGGACGGCGGTGAAAACCGCACCTTGGAACGCCCCCTCGGCCGCATGACGGTGATCCACCGCGCCGGCAGCCGACAGGAACGCCCGATCGTGATGATGACCCTTTGCGTCGGCAACGTCGCGCGGGCGGTCGAGGTCAACCTGGCCGAACGGCCCAAGCTGACCTACCGCATGCTGCTGGGGGCGAGCTTCCTCACGGGTGCGTTCGTGGTCGACGTGTCGCAGGCCGACCTGACCCGTCCGACCTGCGACGGAGCGGCAAAATGAAGAACCGCACGGTCTATGTTCTGGCGGCCCTGTTCGCAGCGGCGGGGCTGGCGCTGTTTGCCTACAAGGTCCTGGCCCTCGAATTCCCCCTGAGCCCCGGCGACACCCCGGACAATTGGGCGGTCGAAACCCGCGTCACCTTCCAGGCGGCGGACGGCCCGGCGACCGTGCGCCTGTTCATCCCGCGCAATACCCGGACCTATACGATTCTCGACCAAAGTTTCGTGTCGCGCGGTTATGCCCTGACCACGGAACTCACGCCCGACGGCCGCATGGCCCATCTGACCCGGCGCCAAGCCAAGGGGCCGCAGACGGTCTATTTCCGCTTTTTGATTCACCGGTCGGAGCCGCCCGCCACGCCGCCGGTGGCCGATCCGGCCCCGGTCCAACCGCCGCCATGGAAAGGCCTGCGCCTGGTCGCCGCGCGGGCCCTGCTCGACCAGATCCGTGGCGAGGGGAAAACCGCGACCGACATGGCGGCGACGCTGATCAAGCGTCTGGCCGCAACTGACCCGGACGACGCGGCGCGCAGCCTGCTGGGCAAAACCGCCGGCGCCGAACGTCTTGTCGATGTCGCGGCCGGTGTGCTCGCCCTGGGCGGCATTCAGGCGCGGTCCGTGCACGGCATCGCCCTGGTCGAAGGGCAGAAGACCGTGCATACGGTCCATTGGCTGGAGATCGCCGAAGCCGGTGCCTGGCAGCGCATGACCGCCGACCCGACGGCCCCGCAGGTCCCGGCGACCTGGTTCCCCTGGTGGCGGGGGACGACCAAGCTGGCCCAAGTCGACGGCGGCAGCCATCCCAAGCTGCGCATCACGGTCGAGCGGGCGGCGGATCAGGCGATCGTCGACAGCCTGTCGCAGGACCAGGCCCAGGCGAAGAACCTGCTGACCTCGGCGATGGCGTCCCTGCCGCTGGAAGTTCAACAGGTTTATCGCGTCCTGCTGGTGGTGCCCCTGGGGGTGTTGCTGTTGGTCATCCTGCGCAACGTGATCGGGCTGAAAAGCTTCGGCACCTTCATGCCCGTGCTGATCGCCCTGGCGTTCCGTGAAACCCAGCTTCTGTGGGGCATCGTGCTGTTCACGGTGATCGTCGCCATCGGCCTGGCGATCCGGCTGTGGATGGAAAGCCTGCGCCTGCTCGTGGTACCGCGGCTGGCGGCGGTGCTGATCGTGGTGGTCGGCGCCATGGCCGTGCTCAGCATCGCCAGCGCCCAGTTCGGACTGACCGGCGGCCTGTCGGTGGCGCTGTTCCCCATGGTCATCCTGACCATGACCGTCGAACGCATGTCCGTGATCTGGGACGAACGCGGCCCGCGCGACGCCATGCAGCAGGGTATCGGCAGCCTGTTCGTGGCGACCATCTGCTATCTTCTGATGAGCCATCCCCTGGTCGAACATCTGTTCTTCCAGTTCCCGGAACTGCTGCTGGTGGTGTTGGCCGCGGTCTTGCTGCTGGGCCGCTATTCCGGCTATCGGCTGACGGAACTGTATCGCTTCAAGCCGCTGGCCGGGGGCGGGCGCTAGCATGGAAATCGTCGACCTGTATCGCCGGCTTCGCGCCAACGGCGTGCTCGGCCTGAACGGGCGCAACGCGGACTACCAACTGGTCCACAATCAGCGCAAGTTCTTCCCCCTGGTCGACGACAAGCTGAAATCCAAAAGACTGGCCGAGGCCGCCGGCATCGCCGTGCCGCCCCTGTTCGGCGTCATCGAATACCCGCACGAGGTCCGCACCTTCGACGCCATCGTCCAAAATCATGAGGATTTCGTGGTCAAGCCGGCCGAAGGCAGCGGCGGCGACGGCATTCTGGTGGTCGTGGGCCGCGACGGCGCCGGGTTCCGCCTGGCGGGCGGCACGGTCATGTCGGCGGACGAAATGCGCTTTCACATCAACAATATCCTGGCCGGAACCTTTTCCCTGGGCGGGCAGCCGGACAAGGCGCTGATCGAATACCGCATCCGCTTCGACCCGGTGTTCAAGGGCATCGCCTTTCAGGGCGTGCCGGACATCCGCATCATCGTATTCTACGGCGTGCCGGTGATGGCCATGACCCGCCTGCCGACCCAGGAATCGTCGGGCAAGGCCAACCTGCACCAGGGGGCGATCGGCGCCGGCATCGACATGACCACGGGGCGGACCCTGAATGCCGTATGGCATGACCGCATCATCACCGCCCACCCCGACACGGGGGCCCCCGTGTCGGGCGTGCAGATCCCCCATTGGGAGATCCTGCTGCACCACGCGGCAAGGTCGTTCGATTTGACCCATCTGGGCTATCAGGGCATCGACATGGTTTTGGATTCCGAGCGCGGACCGGTGATGCTGGAACTGAACGCGCGGCCGGGCCTGAGCATTCAGATCGCCAACGGTGAAGGCCTGGGCCTGCGCCTGGGCCTGATCGACCGTCAATTGCGGGATGCGCCGGAAACCCTGGCCGAGACCGAAGAGCGCGTGGCCTTCGCGAAAGCGCATTTCGCGCCCCGCCCGTCGGCACAGATCCCGGCCTGAGGCCGCTATTTCGGAACTTCGATGGCCTCGCGGCGGCGGATCAGGATCAGCTTGCCCTTGAAGGAAATACGGTCCTCCATCAACAGCGCGGTGCCGAACTCGGGCACATACCAGGCGTTGATTTCGACCAGGTCCCACTTCATGGACTTGGGCCCGTCGATCACCTTCTGCGAGATGTCGATCAGATGGGCCGTGAACTCACCCGCCGGCAGTTTCAGGACCTTGGTGCCGCGCACGCAAAGCGACGACTGCAGCTTGAAGACGGACTTGCCGTCCTTCTTGCCTTCGACGACGTAGTTGGCCTCGTTCCCCTGTTTCAGGGGCCACAACTTGTCGTATTCCGATACCTTGAAATCGAATTTCCAGCCGCCGCCGCCGGCGATACGGGCGAAGGCGCGGTACAGTGTCACGTCCTGTATCGGGCCTTTGCCCTGGACGGGTTCGCGGAACCAGCGCACGGTGTCGCCGTCGATGGATTTCACCCGGTAGCGATGGTGGGTCACGTCCGGGGTCTTGGAATCCGGATTATGGGTGATCTTGAAGATGAAATTGGCGTTTTCTGCGGGCGACGCATAGGGAATCGGCGCTTCCCCGCCCTTCGAAGCAATGCAGACGGAGGCCCAGGCGGAAGACGATAAGGCGACGGCCCCAATCAGGGCCGCCACAAATGCAATAGTACGGGACAGGCCCATTCGGCTCCCCTTGGTTGTCACGGCGCAGGACGCCCCTGCCCTCGCCCCCAAGAAGCAGTTTTCCCCGGGCAACAGTCTAGTCAAGCAGGGCCAACATACAATAAACAACTGTTATGAATGACATGAACGAATTTTGGACCCTCGTCGTCGACGTCTGGCAACACGGCGTCGTCGGCATCGACGTCGGCCGCATGGCCGCAGCCGTTGGCATTTTCCTGGTCTTCATGATGTTGCGCGGCCTGTTGACGCGCTTCCTCATGGGCTGGCTGCGCATGATGACCAAGCGCACCCCCTGGACCCTGGACGATCAGATTCTCGCGACCATCGAGCCGCCGGTGCGCTTCGTGCCCGTGGTCATGGGCCTGTTCTTCGCCTTCCAGGTCCTGGAACTGAAGGGCATGCCCGATCAGATGGCATCCAACCTGGTGCGCTCGCTGATCGCCTTCACCATCTTCTGGGCGCTGTACCGGGTGATTGATCCCTTGAGCATCCTGCTCCATCGACTCGACAGCGTGTTTTCCACGGAACTGGTGGAATGGATGGCCCGCGCGATCCGCGTGCTGGTGTTCATCATCGGCGCGGCGGCGGTGCTGGAAATCTGGGGCATCAAAGTCGGCCCGATCATCGCCGGGTTCGGTCTGATCGGGGTCGCCGTGGCGCTGGGTGCGCAAGACCTGTTCAAGAACCTGATCGCGGGGCTTCTGATCCTGGCGGAAAAGCGGTTCCACAAGGGCGACTGGATCAATGTCGACGGCGTCGTCGAAGGCCATGTGGAAGCCATCGGGTTCCGCTCGACCATGGTCCGCCGATTCGACAAGGCGCCGGTCATGGTGCCGAACTCGCAATTGTCGGACACGGCGGTCATCAACTTCACCGCCATGACCCACCGCCGCATCAAGTGGCTGATCGGGGTCGAGTACCGCACCACGGTCGATCAGTTGCGCCAAATCCGCGATCAGATCGCGGCCTATATCGATGAAACACCCGACTTCGCGCCGAAGACAGACGTCTCGACCTTCGTGCGCATCGACAGCTTCGGCGATTCCTCTATCAACATCATGGTCTACTGCTTCACCCTGACGACGAAATGGGGTGAGTATCTGGAGATCAAGGAACGCCTGGCTTACAAGGTCATGGACATCGTCCACGGCGCCGGGGCCGCCTTTGCCTTCCCGAGCCAGTCGATTTATGTAGAAAGCCTGCCGGGCGACGACGCGCCGGAAATCTTCCAGCCGCCCGTAGGGCCCGCACCCGGCAAAGACGCCTAACGCCGGGCCCGCCGGCAGAAGACGACAGACATCAGGAGAGCAGACATCATGGGCATCACCATCTATCACAACCCGAAATGCAGCAAATCGCGCCAGACCCTCCAACTGCTGGAAGACAAAGGCGTCAGCCCGGACATCGTTCTGTACCTGGAAACCCCGCCCACGGTGGACGAAATGAAAGGCCTGTTGAAAAAGCTCGGCCTGAAGGCCGCCGACATTCTGCGCCAGGCCGAGGCCAAAGAGGCCGGCCTCGCCAAGGACATGGACGAGGACGCCCTGATCAAGGGTATGATCGCCAACCCGCGGTGCATTGAGCGGCCGATCGTGGTCAAGGGCGCCAAGGCGGTTCTGGGACGCCCGCCGGAGAACGTTTTGGCGCTTATCTGACAAGCACCTGACAAGTCGCCCGAATTGCCGAGTTTTATTGCAATCCTCGTAGGTTACGAGGCTTGCGGTTCCGTTGTGGACACTTCAATATGTGCGCGCGAGAGGGGAGTGTGGTTCCACATCACTTCTCTGACTTGCCTAAAGATCACCTGAACGGGGCACAGGCAGGCCAGATGAGCAATAGCGACAGCGGACCTGGGGCCGTTGAAATCGTGGAGGACTGATGGCCGCCGACGACCGCGCCAGCCCGGATCAATCCCCGGTGGACGTTACCGACGCCCGCGCCGCGTGGGAATCTCTGCCTGAAGAAGACCGCACGGCGCTGCGCGACCGTGAGGCCGCCCGCCTGTTCGCCATCGGCTCCGACCACCAGCGGAACGGCCGCCTGGAAGAGGCGATTCCCGAATACACCCGCGCCCTGGCGCTCAACCCAAATCTGGCCGAGGCCTATAACAACCTGGGCGTGGTGTTGCGCGCCACGCGCCGCCCGGAAGCCGCCGTCGCCTGCTATCGCCGCGCCATCGCGTTGAAGCCGCGCAACGCGACATCCCATTCCAACCTGGGCAACGTGCTGCGCGACCTGGGCCGGTTCGAGGCCGCCGTGGCCAGCCATCAGCAGGCCGTGCACCTGGATCCGAAAAATCCCGACACCTTGCACAACCTGGGCGTGGCGTTGCGCGACCTGGGCCGCCGCGACCAGTCCCTCGATTGTTTCGAGCGCGCGCTGGACAGCAATCCGGACCATATCCCGAGCCAGCTCGACCGCGGGCGGTCGCTGCTTCTGGCCGGCGAATACGCCGCCGGTTTCAAGGACCTGGAAGCACGCTTCCGGATGCGCCGTTTCCAATTGCGCGGCATGGACACGCCACGTTGGACCGGCGCCAAGGTCAAGGGCAAGACGGTTCTGGTGCCTTGCGAAGGCACCTTGGGCGACATCATCCAGTTCGCCCGCTACATCCCCATGATCAAGGACCAGGGTGCCAACGTGGTGCTGGAGGCACCGGCGGCGCTGGCCGACCTGTTGGCCACCGTGCCCGGCGTCGACAAGCTGGTCGTTCAGGGTGCTGCCCTGCCCAAGTTCGATCTGCACGCGCCGCTGCTGTCGCTCGCCGCCATCTTCAAGACGACGGCCGCCAAGGTGCCGGCCAAGACCCCGTACATCGCCCCGCCCGATCCCGGCGCCTTCCGCCTGCCGCCCGGCGGTGACTTTCTGAAGGTCGGGATCGCCTGGGACGACGAACGGCCGCCGGCCCATGCCACCCCGGCGCCGGGGCTGCGCCCATTCCTGGATTTGGCCGGCCTGGCCGGGGTCACCCTGTTCGGCCTGCAGACCGGCGCTGCGGCAGCGGGCTTGAAGGACCAGGGGGCCGACGCCCTGATCATCGACGTGGCGCGACGGTCCGGCGGGCTTGCGGGCCTCGCGGCCTATGTCGATCAGATGGATTTGGTGATCGCCGTCGATGGCGCCGTCGCCCATCTGGCGGGGGCACTCGGCAAGGAAACCTGGCTGATCGCCCCGGCCTCGCCCGATTGGCGCTGGGGAACCTCCGGCGACAGCACGCCCTGGTACCCGACCATGCGCATCCTGCGCGCGGATCGGCGGGGTGATTGGGCGGCATTGCTGGACCAGACCCGACGCGATCTGCGGGCCCGGATCCGGCGCGGCAACGGGGCCTAAAACCCGTTTCTAAAAACGATAGCTGTACCGCAGGCCGACGTTTTCCAGACCTTCGTTGTGATCACAAATCTTGGCGTTCGAGATATGGTCGAAGATGGCCGCGATCTTGTGATGCTCGGTCAACTGCCAGCCGAGGGTAAGGGATTCCCGGAACAACAGATGGCAGCCCAGGTCTTTCTTGTCGGCGGCCCCTGAATCCGTTTCTCCGTCGTGATAGGCCCCGCCGACGCTGAAGCCGGCGAACAGCCCTTGCCATAAATTCCATTCATAACTGAGGCCGGCAAACACCTGGCTGGTGTCGCCGTCGGAATTGATGTTGGCGCCGATATGCGGCTCCGGGCTCCAGATGATGTCGAGAACCCTGGGCGAGGCGAAGCGGATTTCGATATGCCCGTCGTAGCCGTCTTCCTTGGAGTTGGAAAACGGGCCTTCGTCGTGGACCAGCGCACCGATGGAAATTTCGGAAATGATGCCGCCGAGCGGCTTACCGCGCGAACTGGCGCGCGCCCCCTGCTCCGTGCCGCCGGGCCACAACGGCCCCGTCTTCCGGGCCATGGTCATGGCCGGCTCGGCCGGCGTCTCAGGCACCGGCGCCGAAACGGGCCGGGTCTCGGGCCGCGGGGCCGGACGCACCGGCATGGGCGCATAAACCGGCTGGGCGCGCCGTCCGGCGGCGGGCTGTCCCGCCTGAGCCGGCAGCGCTTGATTTCCGGCATTGGCCGGACGCGCGGCGAAGGGATGGTTTTTGCCCATCAGGATGCGAATGTCGTATCCGGTCGACGCGCTGGTCGCCTGCGCACCGGAAGCGGACACCAAGCAGAGCCCCAGCCCCCAGCACAATGCTTTCAACTTATTCTGCAAAATAGCCCCTCACTCGCTCAAGGGCATCGGCCGTGATGGCTTCTTGTCCCTCATCGTCACCCCGATAAAGAAGCAGAACCGCCTTAAACAAGGGTAAACCTTCTTTCTGTTTAATGGACAAGGCGACAATCGTCCAGCGCGGCGGCCAGGGCGGCGGCGGGCGAATTGGCGGACAGCGTTTAGCGAACAGGCCGAGGCCCGTGAACACCAGGAAACAACAGTTCCGCGACAAGGACATCATCTTCCGCGAGGGGGATCCAGCAACCCGCGCCTTCACCATCATTACCGGCAAGGTCGATCTGGTGACCGAGGTCGACGGCAAGGAAAAGCACCTCGCCGTCTTGGGCCCGGGCAAGACCCTGGGGGACGCGGACATGGCGCGCGGCCGCCATCAGGCGACGGCGATCGCCGCCGGCACGGTCACCTTGCGCCCGCTTGACCAGCAGGCCCTGGCCTTGGTCAAGGCGCCGGTGCAAGCACCCGGCCTGTTGGCCCGGCTGCTCGCGCCCTTGGCGGCACCTCCGAGCGGAACCACCCACCGCCGATTCTCCCTGTTCGGCTGGTTTCGCCAGATCAAGGAGGCCAGCCAGCCCGCCGACCCGACACGCATCGAGATCCGCGTCGCGGCCCTGGCGCCCGAGCCCCCGGCTGCCGACGCCGAAAGCCCGCCCATCGACGATGCAACAGACCCCGAAACCCTGATCCTGGACGCCTTCGCCGATTTAGACGGCGTGCGCGCCCGGCCTTTGAAAAAGCCCCTGAGCCTTCCCGAGGACACCGAGCCCCAGGATCGCGCCAACCGCATCCATTGGGCCGCGCGCCAGGTCCTGGCCCAGGCCGAGGCGGATATCCTGATCTGCTTCGAACCCGATGCATCCGGCAAACGGCTGACCCTGCGGTTCCTTCCGTTGGGCATTCAGAATGAAGATCCACCGGGCATGTTCCACGCGTCCCAGGTTCTGGTGCTCCCGGCGCAGCCGGACCCGGCCCTCATGGGCCTGATGGCGGCCGTTACCTTGGCGGCGACGATTCCGTTGACCGAGGTCAAGAAGATCCGCCTCGCCAAGGTGCTGCCCCAGGCCATGGAGCAGGCGGCCCCGGCTGTCGAAGCCCTGGGCCTGGCGGCGGACATGACGGACCGCGACCGCACCATCGCCCGGATGTTTTTCGCCCATCTGTTGACCCTGTCATCCGGCCCCGCGGGACAGCTCGAAGGCTACCGCATGGCGGCCGATATCTACGGCCAGGCCATCGCTTTCCTGAAGGAAGACGCCGATGCCTTCGACCGTGCCGTGGCACAGCGCGCCTTGGGCGCGATCCTGCCCACCTTGGCGCCCGAGTGGGAAACCTTGGAGATGGCGGCCGATGATGAACACAAGGCCGCCGGCCCCATGGCCCAGGCCGCGGCGCTGCTGGAAGCGGCGGCCGAGCAGTTCACCCGCGACAACTACCCCAAGGAATGGGCCGCTCTGCAGAACCGGATGGGGCAGATCTGTTACCGCATCGACGCCCAGGAAGGTGACCAGGAGCTGTTGAAACAAGCTCTGAACCACTACCAGGCCGCCCTTCAGGTATTCAACCGGGTCGAACACCCCATGCGCTGGGCCGAGGTCATGAACAACATCGGTCAGGCGGCGGCGATCCTGGGCGAGCAGTTGAAATCGGTCGAGCTGTTCGAAAAGGCGATCGAGGCCTGCTCGGGCGCGCTTGAAGTCCGCCAGAAGCTGGATCATCCGCTGCTATGGGCGGCGACCCAGAACAATCTGGGCTCGGCATTGTTCATGCTGTCCAAGCAAACCCATGATCCCGGCCAGGTCGAGGCCGCCCGCGAGGCCTTCTCCCTCGCAAAAGGCGTTTACGAGGCGCGCGGCGCCCATCGATTGACCATGATCACGGAAAAGAACCTGTCGCGCGTCGAACGCCTGCTGGAGATCGCACGGCCGAAATCGCCGCCACCCCTGCCCTGGGAGCCCAAGGACTACGCCGCCCATCTCTCGGAAGCGCCCGACCTGGACGAAGACGACGAGGAGGAAGGCGACATGTCGGTGTATGATCCGCCGCAGGACGACGATGACGACCGCGGCCTCAAAAGCCGGGCGGCGGGCCGCTCCTAGGCCCCGGGATGTCCGACAGGGCTTGCACCCGGGAGCGAAGATATTACATTTATGCCTTAGCCAGCGGCGCCCCCGGCTTCTCGGGCCGGTCCGGTGACGCCCCCAAGGACAGACAGCGGACCCATGACCACCTTACGCTCACCCATCGGATCAGACATCACCTGGCGGCAGCCGGACGGTGAACTGGTGTCCTGTGAGGAGAAGCTGAAGGTCCTGAACGAGAATCTGGAGGAAATCCGCCAGTACTGTCAGGACGCCTTCGAGGACGCGATCCTCATGGGCTGCGACGAAGCCCAGGTCCGCGAGGTCCTGCAGGCCGTCGTCGACGCCATCGAAAATCCCTACAAGGGCCGCGCGTCCTGAATTTCAGAAACCCGTTCAGTCGGCGCCGACGAAGCGGTCGGCAAAGGTGAAGGGATCGGGGCTGGGCTTTCCGAAGTGCCACCCCTGGCCATAATCAATACCGCAATAAAGCAGCTTGTTGGCGACGTCCTTGTCCTCGACCATCTCCGCCACCGTGTGCACGCCCGTGGACGAGCACATCTTGGCCATGGACGACAGCATGTCGCGGCCCTTGTCCGAAGCACAGGCGCGGCGGACCACGGGACCGTCGAATTTGACCACGTCGACGTCGAGCGCATTGAGATAATCGAAGCTGGCCGAACCGGCCCCGAAATCGTCGAGACAGAACTGAAAGCCGCGGGAGCGGATTTCCTGGATCACCTTGTTGAGGGTTTCCAGGTCCTCGGCCTCGGCCGATTCCGTCAACTCGAACATGATGCGGCGGTTCATGTCGCGGCGGCTTTCGAGAACCTGAATCAGGCGTTGGACGAACTGCGGCTGGGCCAGCGACAGCGACGACAGGTTGACCGCCACCGGCGGCAACGGGCCACGCTTCGACATGTGACCCAGGATATCCATGGCCTGGCGCACCACGGCAAAATCAAAATCGACGATCAGGCCCAGTTGTTCGGCCAGCGTGATGATCTGGAACGTGGTCTTGGCGCGGGTCTGATCGCGAAACCGGGACAGGGCCTCGAAATGATGGACCCGGCCCAGGCGCAGATCGCAGATCGGCATGAAGACGAGATCGAAATCGCAGCGTTCGGTCGTGTCCTTGATGAACTTCACGGTTTCGACCGTGTCCTGCATCATGTCGTCGAGCGCATCCGACAGCTTTTCGACCGGCAACCGCGCCTTGCCGGTGCAGAACTGCTGCATGGTATGGACCAGGGCACGAGCGACCTGGTCTTCGCTGAGACCCGCCCCATCCGCGTCCAGGGTCGAGGACCGGGCGCCGAATTCGGCAGCCTTGTCGCCCAGCAACTGCTGGGCCGCTTCCTCGACCTTCATGTTCACGTCTTCGGGATCGACGTTGTCGCCGTGAACATAGACGAAGTTCTCGGCGTCCAACTGGCCCGCCGTGCTGCCGCCCAGGGAGTGGGTTTTCAGGATGCCGCCGACGGCATTCATCAGGTTGCGTTTTTCGCTGGCGCCTAAGGTTTCGGTCAACGATTTCACGTTGTCCAGGCGCACGAAGGTCAGCTGTCCATTCGCCCCGGTGCGGTCGTAATCCTGAATGCGTTCGACGGCGGCGCGGGCGAAGGAGTCCCGCTCCAGCACGCCCGACCATTCGTCCTCGATCAGGTCTTCCGCCGCGACATGGGTCTTGCGCACCGGCTCGACCTTCATCGCCAGGAAGTAGTGATCGTCGAAATCGGGCATGCGGTAGCCGGAAAACACCACGGGGATTCGTTTCCCGGCCGTGCTTTTCAGATCAAGGACGACATCCTCGAGGCGGCCGTTGCGCCCGCCCCCGGTCAGCAGGTCGCGGGCATAGCTCTTATGTTCATCACCGACGAAATCCAGGAACGACGACCCCTTCAGGGTTTCCGGCGTCGCCCCCAGCACCGGCGTTACCCCGGCGGCGAAGGCGATGTTGTAATGTCCGTCAAGTTCCAGAAGCAGGTCCGCACGGCAAAAGGCCAGCGCCACGAACCGCTCACGGTCGGTCTTGCCCTGGGTCCGGGATTTCACAGACAGCTTGGCCCGGGCGGCCTTGGTCCCTGTTTGCCCCGTATCGTCCCTGTCCGCGCCGGTCATAGCGCCCCCCAAACCCTTGAACGCAGTCTCGTTACCATCGAGCCTACCTTACCCCACAGCCGGGGTCCACGGGCGGCCGTGCCGGCCGCCTTGTGGCAACAGCCTAGGGAGGCCGGGCCGCACCATCTGTGACGGGCCGCACAATCTTGAAATTAAAGGAAAACCGGTTGCGCGGGCGTTACGAGCCGGCGGCGTCCTCGACCAGGTCTTTCATGCGCTTGGCGATCGCATCGTAGCGGTAGTCGGAGATGCGGAACACCCAGGGTGCGGTCCGCGCGCGCAGGCCGTCGGCCTCGGCGGTGCCTTCGCCGCCCGCGATGTCGAGCGCCACCCAGTATTCCGCTTGCGGCCCTTTGGGATCCCCCTGGGGCAGTTCGATCAGCGCGGTGACGGTCAGCCCGTCAAAGGTTTCGTAGACCGCGCGGGTCGCCACGGCGGGATCGATCGGATGTTTTTCACGACGCGCCACGTCCATGATCTTGTAATCGTCGATGGCGGAAGCGATGCCGTTGACGCTGAACCGGCTTTTCACCTTCTTGCCGTCGGGAACCCCGTTCAGCACGAAATCCGCGTCCGACTGCTGTTCCTTGAAGATGGAAATCTTCTCGCCGTCGGCGTGATGGATTTCAACCCGGCGGATGCGTTTGGTCTGGATATCGAAGATGTCCGTCTCGATCCATTCGGAAATCAGCTTGCCGATTTCGACGGACCCCTTGGCCAGCCAGGCCTGTTCCTTACCGGGAATGCGGAAATAGGTGCCGCCCTCGGCCGACCCTTCGAGCGTGCTGCGCGCCTTGCCGATCACCATGTCGACCATCGGCCGCCCGCCCTTGGCGTTCAGGCGCAAGCTCACGGACTTGGAGCCCACGGCATCGGGATCGCCCAATTCAAGCCGCGGAAACAGCTCCGGCGTCGTGGTCTTGGGCGCCAGATAGGTCAATTCGGCCACACGCAGCGCCAGGGCATTCACCTGGCTTGCCTTGGCCGGATACATGTCGCGTTCGACGATACCCCAGCCGCCCGCCTGCTTGGCGTCTTCCTTGGCATCCGCCGTCTGGGTGCCGTCGCCTTTGGCCATGCGCTTGAAGGTCAGCGCGCCGCCTTCGTGGCTTTCGATGCGCACCGTGTCGACGTCGTTCAGATTGTCGATCAGTCCGGGCACCACCGGGTCGCCCAGGTTGGCATAAACCGCGTCGCCGGGCCGCGTGACCACGGCGGCGGCGGCGGCCACGATGCTCAGCACCGTCGCGACCAGAAGGATCAGGAAGTTTTTCGCGCTCATGCCGGCTCTCCCCTATTCCGTGACCGGCCGCGCCCGGGCGCGGCTCAAGCGGCGGACGACGGCGATGATCAAGGCGGCGAACCCCAGGATCAGGGGGATGGCCGCGATGTTGAGAAACTTCAGCCAGGCGTCCAGCCTGTCGATGTCCTTGCGCAGCGCGTGCTGCACGTTGCGCAGATCGTGGCGGATATCAATCATCTTGCGGCGGAATTCGGCGATGGCGGTTTTCTCTTCGGCCGTCAGGATGGCCTCGCCATTGGTGCCTTCGCGGTTGGTCAGGCCCTCGATCCGCTTTTGCGTTTCCTGCAGTTCCTTGGCCAGCTTCTCCTGCTCGGCGCGGAACTTGCGCTCCGCCTCCAGCTGAATTTTTTCGACCATCAGGAACGGGCGCTTGGAATCCCCGCGCGAGCGCAGGCCCAGCAGCGCGTCGCCGCCGGACAGGTTCTCGACCGCGTTGATGACGAAATCGCTGTTGCCCGCATAGGGCACCAGAATCTGTTCGCCGTTGACGTTGCGCAACTGCGCCCAAAGGCCTTCATGCAGGACGTCCGTGTCGGCGACGATCACCGCGTTGAGCGGCTTCCGCGATTCCGCGAGATGGGTTTTGGCTTTCTCGGCGCGGGCCTTTTCGGCTTCCTCGCCTTCGCCGATCAGGGGCGGGCCGTCGGGGAACGCGGACTTAACCGGGCCGGTCACCCGCGCCGCCATGGTCAGCTTCTTACCCGACGCCTTAAAGTCGCGGAACAGGCCGACAATGTCGATGCGGCCTTTCAGCTTGGCCACGTCGAGCATTTCGGAATCTTCCGAGGTCATCAGCAGCGGCCGGAAGGTCGTGGTCGCCCCGTCCGCCGGCTCGATGATTCCGGCCGAGCCGACGTTGATGCCGCGAATGTCGGCGACCACCGCATCGGTCGTATCGAGATTGCGCTGGTCAAGCGAGTTCCACGCCACGTAATCGACCTGGGTGATCTGGCCTTCGTGGCGAACGTTGACGCGCCGGGCGCTTTGCAGGTCGCCGACCACCTTGTCCTTGAGGAAGGTGACGCCCCAGGATTTCAACAGCCGGTCGATGTCCGACGGACCCGCCGGTGCCTGAGGGCTCGGCATCTCGGTTTCCGCGTTCGGATCGATGAAGGCCAGCACCCGCCCGCCACGCATGACGAACTGGTCGATGGCGTAAAGGGTTTCGTCGCTGAGATTCTTGGGGTGGACCAGCATCAGCATGCCGACTTCCTTCGGCACGCTGTTGAATTCGGCCGGCATGGTGCGGACGTCGAACAGCTCGCGGATCTGGCTGATCACGGCCCAGGCCGGCACGGGCCGCTGGCCCATCATGAAGCCGCCTTCGACCGGCAGACGCGCGACCATGCCGACGATCGGCCGGTCCAGGGTCGCCAGCGAATAGACCATCTTGGTCAGGTCGTATTCCAGGAACGGTTCGCGTTCCGTCGTGAAATAGGGGATGACCGCCTTGCCGTCGACCGAATTGGTGCCCGCCAGGCCGAAATAGCCAAGGTCGCCCGACTGGGCGTAAGGAAGCCCCTGCAGGCCGAAGGTGACGGCTTCGTCCTCGACTTCGGAAAAGGCTTCCGGGTTCTTGACCTCAAGGCGGATCTTGCCGCCCGAGATGTTGACGTAACGTTCCAGAAGCTCGCGCACCCGGTTGGCGTAGGCCTGATGGCCCGGATAGGCTTCGCCCAAGGCGCGGGTGAAATACAGGCGCAGGGTGATCGGCTCCTTGAGCGACGTCAGCACCTTGCGGGTGCCGTCGGACAGCGTGTAGAGCCCGCGTTCCGTCAAATCGACCTGGGCCGAGCGCAGGGACAGATTGACCGCCAGATTGACGGCGAGGAACAGCACGGCCGCCAGGCCGACGCCGATGACGGCGAGACGATTGCGGTCGATGGTCTTCAGTACGTTCATGATCGTTCCCGCCTCCTACGCCGATTTCTTCACTTCGACGACGATCACGTTCGTGAACAGGAAGAACGCGATCAGCGACACGAAGAACAGCACGTCGCGCAGGTCGATGACACCGCGCATGACCGCATCGAAGCGGACCAGGAAGCTGAGGCTGGCCACCGTGTCGACGATCAGCGCCGGCGCCCAGGCCTGGAAGAAATTGAGCACCAGTTCCAGGCCGCTCATGGTGAACAGGAAGCAGACCGTGGCCGAGATGATGAAGGCGATCACCTGGTTCTTGGTCATGGCCGACATGCAGGCGCCGATGGACATGAAGGCACCGGCCATCAGGAAGCTGCCGACATAGCCCGCGACGATCACGCCGTTGTCCGGCTCGCCCAGCACGTTGACCGTGACCCAGACGGGAAAAGTCAGCGCCAGCGCGATACCGCAGAACGCCCAGGCCGCGAGGAATTTGCCGAGCACGGCCTGCGTCGTGGTCACGGGCAGAGTCATCAGCAGCTCGATGGTGCCGGACTTGCGTTCCTCCGCCCACAGCCGCATGGCGACGGCGGGAATCAGGATCAGGTACAGCCAGGGATGGAAGCGGAAAAACGCTTCCAAATCCGCCTGACCATTATCGAAGAAACGCCCCAGGTAGAAGGTGAAGGCGCCGGTCAGGGCCAGGAAGATCACGATGAACACAAGCGCCAGCGGCGTCGCGAAATAACCCGCGAGTTCGCGCTTGGCGATGATCCAGATATTACGCATGGGGCGCCTCCGAACCACTGCCTTGGGTGATCGCGCGGAACACTTCGTCCATGTGGCCGCGCTCGACGTACATTTCCTCGGGCGTCACGTTGTTGGACCGCAGAAAATCGCCGACCGGCAGGACGATGGATGCCCCGGCCTTGGGCCGCGCGCGGAACGCCACCGTGCCATTAACCGCATCACCAAGCGCGTCCACGCCGGCGACCTGATCCAGGGCGGCAAGGCCGGCCACGATGTCCTTGGATTGCGCCGCCGGCAGCTTGACCACCACCGCATTATGGCGCGCATCGCGGGACAAAAGCTGTTCCGGCGTACCGTCGGCCAACAGCTTGCCGTGGGCGATGACCACGGCGCGGGTGCAGATGGCTTCGACTTCCTCGAGAATATGGGTCGAAATGACGATGGCCTTGTTGTGGGCCATGTCCTGGATGAGCGAGCGAACCTGATGCTTCTGGTTGGGGTCGAGGCCGTCGGTCGGCTCGTCCATGATCAGGACTTCCGGATCGTGGAGGATCGCCTGGGCCAGGCCGACGCGGCGCTTGAAGCCCTTGGACAGGGTTTCCACCGGGCGGTCGAAGACTTCGTCGAGGGCCGCCATCTCGCGCACCCGGTCGACACGGCGGCCGATCTCGGCGCCGTTGAAGCCGCGGATCTGGGCGATGAAGCGCAGGAAGGAGGAAACCCGCATGTCGCCGTAGGTCGGCGCCCCTTCGGGCAGATAGCCGATCGCCGCCTTCACGGCCATGGGCTCGGTCACCACATCGTGGCCCTGGACCCGGGCGGTTCCGCTGGTCGGCGTCAGATAGCCGCAGACCATCTTCATGGTGGTTGATTTGCCGGCCCCGTTGGGACCGAGGAAGCCCAGGACTTCGCCCCGTCGCACCGCCATGGACACGGCGTCGACGGCGGTCAGATCACCGAACCGTTTGGTCAGATTTTCAAGTACGATCATGTCAGACATCGCGCGGCACTACCCCTTTTAGCGGCGTGCGTGATCCCACAGGACAGGGACCGGCGCAATCATAATGTCGAATATGTCCGGAATGCGGCAATCGCAATTCACGGCCCCTTCTCCCACTTGACGTCGGTTGTTGACCAACCTTGAACGGCAAGGGAGATAGTCTGATTAATCGGGAATTTGCAACCCTTTGGGCCGAAGATTTTTTTCAGGCCGGTCATACGGCCTGGGAATGGCGGGCCACGGGAACGGATCCCGGGGCCGGCAGATAGGCGTCGAACACCGCCGCCACGGCCCGCATCAGGGGGCGCGCGTCCTCGGGAACGGTGACGACGGCGCCATCGACCCGCACCAGCCCGTCCGCCGCCATGCCGTGCAGGCGCGCCAGTTCGTCGGCGAACGAAGAGGCCCCGCCGAATTGCTCCAGGTCGACGGTCATGTCGCACATCAGGCGCTCGATGACGGCGCGGCGACGGCGGTCGTCCGCATCGACGGGAACGCCCTTCACCGTCGCCAGTTCACCCCCGGCGATGCGCCGGCGGTAGGTTCCGGCGTCCGGCGCGTTCTGCACGTAGCCGCCCGGAAGCTCGCCGATGGCCGACGCACCGAACGCCAGCAGAACCTGGGCCGTGTCCGTGGTATAGCCCTGGAAATTACGGCGCAGGCGGCCCGCGTCCAGTGCCTGGCACAAGGCATCGTCCGGCACCGCGAAATGGTCGAGGCCGATGCGCCGATAGCCGTATCGCGCCAAACGCAGGGCGGCGGCGGCGGCCTGGTCGAACCGCCCCTGGGCGTCCGCCCGGGGCAGGCCGTCCAGCAGGCGCTGATGGGTTTTCATCCAAGGCACATGGGCATAGCCGAACAGGGCAATGCGCTGCGCCTCCAACGCCGCGATGCGGTCGATCGTGCGCAATACGTGATCGATCGTCTGCAAGGGCAGACCGTAGATGAGATCCAGGTTGATGCGGTCGATACCGACCCCACGCAGAAGATCGACGGCGCGGCGCACGACCGCGAACGGCTGTTCCCGATTGATGGCCCGTTGGACCCGTTCGTTCAGGTCCTGGACCCCGATGCTGACGCGGGTCACGCCCGCCGCCGCCATGGCCTCGGCCATGTCATGGGTCAGCAGGCGGGGATCGATCTCGACCGCCGTTTCGGTTTCCGGGCCGATGCGAAAGGCCGTCCGCAGGGCCCCCATCACGTCGAGAAAATCGCCGGCACCCAAGGTATTGGGCGTGCCGCCGCCGAAGTGAACATGCGACACGGCAGGCGGGCGCGTCAGGTGCCGGGCGACCAGATCGATTTCCGCCGTCAGATCCGCCACATAAGCCGCAATGGGGGCATAGCGGCGGGTGATCTTGGTGTTGCAGCCGCAATAGGTGCAGAGCTCGCGGCAGTAGGGGATGTGCAGATACAGCGACACGGGGCCGTCGGCCGGCGTCAGCCCGGCAAGCCAGCCCGCATAGTCGACCGGTCCTATATTGTCGCGGAACTGCGGTGCCGTCGGATAGCTGGTGTAGCGCGGCACGGGGCCGCCGTAGGTTTCGAGCAGACGCGGATCCAACGTCCCATCCCTTCCCATCGTCAATAACGGCGGGATTAAAGGACGCCGGACGGGACGGCGCATTGACATGCGTCAAGAGCCGCCGGGCTGCCGGGCCGGATCAGCGGGGCGCGTTGACCCGCCAGTCATAGGCGTGGTCGTCAATCTCCCCGCGCCCGGAAAGACGGGCCTTCAGGTCCGGCGCGGCATAGCGCGCCAAATGGGCCAGCACGCCGGCTTCCGTGCCGCCGAAGTCATCGATGAACCAGTCGTAGATCTTGGACGCGATCAATCGGCCGTCGTCATCGACCCGCACGCCGCGCGGGCTGTTGACATAGGCCTTCGCCGCGGCGGTCAGCATGGCGTCCGCCGTATCGCCCGTATAGGGCCGGGGGGCCAGATCGGGGCAGCCGATCGACGCGCAATTGACGGCGTAATGGATGCGGGGGTCTTTCCAAATTGGGCGCAGGATGCGGTGCTCGATATCGTCGAGGGCCAGTTTTTCGCCCTCCACCACCACCAGCTTCTTACCCCAGGGCCCGTCGGAAAACAGGCCCGGCGAGATATCGATGTCGCGGATCGAGGTCACCGGCCAATGGTCGAGCACCACCTTCACCGTGAGCGCGTTGTAGAGATTGATCCAGAAAGCGAGCTGTTCCGGCCGGTTGAGGCCGGACACGGCGACCGCTTCCAATCTCGCAAGGTATCCGGCGAGGGCGGCCTTGTCGGCGGCCGTAACGCGGGCATAGTCGAGGCGATTGCCCTCCTGGGGTTCACGCTTGAGATAGCTGTCGAGAAACCGGCCCCAGGTGCTGTGATCGAGGCGCGCTGCGGAAGCCGGATCATGGGCCTGCCACCGTGCCCATAATTCGGCCTTGGGCCCGGCAGCGGCGGCGGGCAGGGCAAGAACGGCGACAAGCAGAAAAACGGCGGCGCGGATCATGAAAAAGGTCCTATAGTTAAGGGATCGGGGTCGGCGCCATAGATAGAAGATCGCGCCGGCGGACGCTCTACACAGCCGTTCACATCCCTGTCACCGGCGCACAAACGCCCGGTCGCGGGGCGGAAATCGCCCTTTAACGCCGGTTTAACTGGAAATCCGCGACGATGCCCCTTATATCGGGTCGTTAAATACCCTGGGAAACCGAACACTTTAAGCCTTTGAAGAGGTGCCTTATGGCGATCAAATGGACGCCCGACTCCTGGCGCGAAAAGCCGATCCTTCAAGTTCCGGACTATCCGGACCCGAAGGTCCTGGAAACCGTGGAAGCGCAGTTGAAGCGCAGCCCGCCACTGGTGTTTGCCGGCGAGGCGCGCTCGCTGAAGAAATCGCTGGCCCAGGTTTCCGAGGGCGAGGCCTTCCTGCTGCAGGGCGGTGATTGCGCCGAAAGCTTCGCGGAATTCCACCCGGACAACATCCGCGACACCTTCCGCGTGCTGTTGCAGATGGCCGTCGTGCTGACCTTCGGCGCGGCCCTGCCGGTGATCAAGGTCGGCCGCATGGCCGGTCAGTTCGCCAAGCCGCGTTCGGCCCCCACGGAAGTCATCGACGGCGTGGAACTGCCGTCCTATCGGGGCGACATGGTCAACGGCATGGAATTCACGTCCGATTCCCGCACCCCCGATCCACAGCGCCTGATGCAGGTCTACAACCAGTCCGCATCAACCCTGAACCTGCTGCGCGCCTTCGCCCAGGGCGGCTATGCCGACCTGCACAAGGTTCATCAGTGGAACCTGGGCTTCGTCGCCGACAGTGCCGAGGGCGAAAAATACGCCGACATGGCCAACCGTCTCGACGAAACGCTGGGCTTCATGGCCGCCTGCGGCCTGACGTCGGAAACCACGCCGCAGATCCGCGAAACGGATTTCTACACGTCCCACGAGGCGCTGCTGCTGTGGTACGAACAGGCCCTGACCCGCATCGACAGCACCACGGGCGATTGGTACGACACCTCGGCCCATATGCTGTGGATCGGCGACCGCACGCGCCAGCCCGACGGCGCCCATGTGGAATTCATGCGCGGCATCAACAACCCGATCGCCTTCAAGGCCGGTCCGTCCCTCGACCCGGACGAAATGATCCGCCTGATCGATCAGTTGAACCCGAAAAACGAGCCCGGGCGCATCACCATCATCGCCCGCATGGGGTCCGACAAGATCGCCCAGGGCCTGCCGCCCTTGGTGCGCAAGGTCAAATCCGAAGGCCGCAAGGTCGTGTGGGTCACCGATCCCATGCACGGCAACGTCATCAAGGCCTCCAGCGGCTACAAGACGCGGCCGTTCGACCGCATCCTGTCCGAAGTCCGCGACTTCTTCGCCGTCCATCAGGCAGAAGGCACCCATGCCGGCGGCGTCCATCTGGAAATGACCGGCCAGGACGTGACCGAGTGCACGGGCGGGGCGCAGGCGATCAGCGACACGGACCTCAGCGACCGCTATCACACCCATTGTGATCCCCGGCTCAACGCCCGTCAGGCGCTGGAACTGGCGTTCCTGGTGGCGGAAATGCTGAAGGAAGCCCGCACGCCGAAGCTGAAACAGGCCGCCCTGCCGTCGTAGGCACGGCCGTTCGGCGGCGTGGTGGGGAGACGTTCCATGGACAGCCCGCCCGACGATAGGGAGCCGCCGACCGACGCGGCCGCCCGGTTCGAGGACCAGATCACCCGCTGGGCCGATCACTATTTCCTGCGCACCAAACAGGCCGTGCGCCGCTTCGGCGACACCCAGGTCACCTATGCGATCTTCATGCGCCGGCCCGTGGTGTTCGCGCCGCGCATCGCGCTTGACTGGCTGGCGCAAGCGGCGCGGGCCCGCCATACGGACTTCCAGATCGAACCCAATTTCGCCGAAGGCCAATGGGTCGGTGCGGGCGAGCCCCTGATGTACGTGACCGGCTCGCTCGAACATCTGGTCGATCTGGAAACCCTGCTGCTGCAAAAGCTGGGGGCCTGCTGCGTCGCCGCCAACAACGCCTATGTCATGTGCGCGACCCTGCCCAAGGTCGCCTTCCTGGCCATGGACGCGCGGCATTGCGCGGGCACGGAAATGGCCGACCAGATGGCCTATGCGTGTTCCGTCGGATCGCAGGCCGCGCGGGAACAGGCCGGGGCCAAGGGCTTCATCGGCAACGCGACCAAGGCCACCGCCCATCACTTCGGCAACACGGACGGCATGGGCACCATGCCCCACGCCATGATCGGCTATGCCGGATCGACCCTGCGCGCGGCGGAAATGTATGCCGAAACCTTTCCGGGCGAGCCGATGACCGTGCTCGCCGACTATTTCGGGGCCGAGATCACGGATGCCCTCGCCGTCTGTGAACGATTTCCGGATCTGGTCGCGGCGGACAAGCTCGCCTTCCGCCTCGATACCCACGGCGGGCGCTACATGGAAGGCCTCGACCCCCAGGAAAGTTATGCCGTGCTGGAACGCCACGTGCCCTTGGCCGTGCGCCGCTACCGCAACGAAAAGGAATTGCGCTATCTGACCGGCACGGGTGTGTCGGCGGCCGCCATCTTCCTGTTCCGCGAACGGCTGGACGCCGCCGGCTACGACAAGGCGCGGATCGTCTGCTCCTCCGGCTTCGATGTGGAGAAATGCAAGGTCATGGCCGATGTGGAGGCCCCGATTGATGTCGTCGGCACCGGCTCCTACCTGCCGTCGAACTGGAGCGAAACCTATGCCACCGCCGACATCATCGCCTATGACGGCAAGCCGCGCGTGAAGCTGGGCCGGGAATTCCTTCTGCAGCGCCCCGGAAAGGACAAGTAGCCGGCCCCATATCGCGCCGGTTTCGTTGACAGGGGAAAGGTGCATCCCTACCCTGCCGCCGCCTGATCGACCCCTTCTGACCCCTTGGATTCCATGACCGAAACCCTGGCCATCGCCATTGCCCAGATCAACCCGACCGTCGGCGACGTCGCGGGCAACCTTGCGCTCGTCCGGGATGCCCGGGCCGAGGCCGCAAAGCTGGGCGCGGACCTGGTGGTCACCGGGGAATTGGCACTGTGCGGATACCCGCCGGAAGACCTGGTGTTGAAGCTATCCTTCCAGGATCGCATCGAAGACGCCGTGAAGACCCTGGCCGCCGAAACCGATGACGGCGGCCCGGCCGTACTGACCGGCGCCCCCTGGCGGGAACAGGGCAAGCTGTACAACGCGGCCCTGCTGCTCGACGGCGGCGAGGTTCAGGTCGTGCGCCTCAAGCACGAACTGCCCAATTACGGCGTGTTCGACGAAAAACGCCTGTTCCAGCAAGGCCCCCTGCCCGGCCCGGTGCCGTTCCGAGGTGCCCGCCTGGGCGTCATGGTCTGCGAGGACATGTGGTTCGAGGACGTGACCGAATGCCTGGACGAATCCGGGGCCGAGATGCTGATCGTCCTCAACGGCTCGCCCTATGACATCGAAAAAAGCGACCAGCGCCTGACCTATGCGGTCGCGCGGGTCACGGAATCGGGCCTGCCGCTGCTCTATGCCAACCTGGTCGGCGGACAGGACGAACTGGTATTCGACGGGGCGTCCTTCGTGCTCGACAAGGACTGCACCCTGACCGCCAAGATGCCCTGCTGGCAAAGTGCGGTGGCCCTGACCACCTGGACCCGCGACGGCGAGGTCTTCCGGCCCGCGCCGGCGGAGATCGTCCCCGCCCCCGACGATACGGAATCAATCTACCGCGCCATGGTGCTGGGCCTGCGCGACTATGTGAACAAGAACGGCTTTCCCGGCGTGGTTCTGGGCCTGTCCGGCGGCGTGGACTCGGCGCTGTCCGCCGCCGTCGCGGTCGACGCCCTGGGTGCGGACCGTGTGCTGACCGTGATGATGCCCTCGCCCTATACCTCCGCCGACAGCCTGGAGGACGCGACCGAGGCCGCCGCCCTCATGGGCACACGGCTGGAAAGCGTGCCGATCCAACCCGCCATGGACGCCTTCGACGCCATGCTGGCCCCCTTGTTCGCGGGCCGCGACAAGGACATCACGGAAGAAAACATCCAGGCCCGCACGCGCGGCCTGTTGCTGATGGCGCTTTCCAACAAGTTCGGCCATATGCTACTGACCACGGGCAACAAGTCGGAAATGTCCGTCGGCTACGCCACCATCTACGGCGACATGAACGGCGGCTATTCGGTGCTGAAGGACGTCTACAAGACGACCGTGTTCAAGCTGTGCCATTGGCGCAACCAGCATTGCCCGGATGACTTCCTGGGGCCGAAGGGCCGCGCCATTCCCGAGCGCACCATCACCAAGCCGCCCAGTGCCGAGCTGCGCCCCGACCAGACGGACCAGGACTCACTGCCGCCCTACGAAGACCTGGACGCGATCCTGATGTGCCTGGTCGAAAAAGAAATGGGCTTTGAGGCGACCGTGGCCGAGGGCTTCGCCCCCGACGTCGTACGCCGCATCTGGGTGCTTCTGGATCGTGCCGAATACAAACGCCGCCAGGCCCCGCCGGGGGTCAAGATCACCGGCCGCGCCTTCGGCCGCGACCGCCGCTATCCCATCACCAACGGTTTCACAAAGCAGGTCTGATGTCCCTTCGCCTTCACAACACCCTGACCCGCGAAAAAGTCGACTTCACGCCGATTGACGACAAGAACGTGCGCATGTACGTCTGCGGCCCCACGGTCTACGACTTCGCCCATATCGGCAACGCCCGGCCCGTGGTGGTGTTCGACGTGCTGTACCGGCTGCTGAAGCGGCTCTATCCGGCGCCGGCCCACAAAGTCACCTACGTGCGCAACATCACGGACGTGGACGACAAGATCAACGCCCGCGCCCAGGAAACCGGCCGCGCCATCGAGGACATCACCCAGGAAACGGCAGCCCAGTTCCATGCCGACATGGCCGCACTCGGCGCCCTGCCCCTGCCCAGAAAGTACGAGCCGCGCGCCACGGACCATATCCCCGAAATGATCGCCATGATCGAAACCCTGATCGAAAAGAGGTTCGCCTATGAGGCCGAGGGCCATGTGCTGTTCAGCGTGCCGGCCATGGACGATTACGGACAGCTGTCGCGCCGCGACCGGGACGAATTGATCGCCGGTGCCCGGGTCGAGATCGCCCCTTACAAGAAAGACGCGGCGGACTTTGTTCTGTGGAAGCCGTCGCCGATCGCCGACGGCCTGCCCGGTTGGGACAGCCCCTGGGGCCGCGGTCGCCCCGGCTGGCACATCGAATGCTCGGCCATGTCCGGCAAGCTGTTGGGTCCGACCTTCGACATTCACGGCGGCGGCCAGGATCTGATCTTCCCCCACCACGAAAACGAAATCGCGCAAAGCCGCTGTGCCCACGGCACGGAGGTGATGGCGAACGTGTGGATGCACAACGGTTATCTGATGGCCGAGGGCGAGAAGATGTCCAAGTCGCTCGGCAACTTCTACACGGTCCACGACCTGCTGCAGGAATTCCCCGGCGAGGCCATCCGCCTGACGCTCTTGAAGACCCATTACCGCCAGCCGCTGGATTTCACCAAGGACGGCATCCGAGAAGCCAAGGCGGAATTGGATCGGTTCTACAGAGCGCTGCAAATTCAAGCCGAAGCGACGTCGCGCCTCCCTGATTTCGCGGCGGAATGTGAGAAGCAAGATCACATCGATCCAAGTTTTCTCAGTATTCTGTCCGACGACTTAAACACCCCAAATGCCATCGCTCATTTGCATGCGATTGCAGGCTGCGCATTTGATGATGCCAGTAACGATGAGGGGCGGGTCATGAGTTATTTTGAACTCAGGCAATCAGCTGAACTCCTGGGCCTGCTGCAGCAGGACCCGGAAGCCTGGTTCAAGTGGCAGCCGCCGGCCAAATCGGGCGGGATGTCGGATGCCGAGATCGATGCCCTGATTGCTGAACGCGTGGCGGCCCGCCAGGCCAAGGACTTCGCCCGCGCCGACGAAATTCGCGGCATTCTGACCGACGAGGGCATCGCCGTCGAAGACAGCGCCGAGGGCGCGACCTGGCGGCGGCTGTAAGGGACTAGCCCCCGAAAGCGCGGAAGCGCCGGCGGATTTCCTCTTCCGTGGCATCCCGGGGCGGCTCGCGCAAGCCGTCGGCATCCGCCTTGGTGCGCTTGGTCCCCGACCAGGTTTCCTTGGACAGGGGCAGGGGCGCGTCGTCCATCGCCAGATGCGCCGCATATTTCTGGAACAGGCCGATGCAGCGCTGGTAGGACATGACCTCCAGCTCGTCATAACGCAGCTTCACGTCCGCCGGCAGATCGAACCAGGCGACGTCGACGATCGCGCCTTCGTCCACGCGTCGCTCCATGACATGCAGGGTCGCACCGAAACGGTCGGCCCCTTCGTAGAGCGCGAAACTGGCGGCCCGGCTGCCGGGATAGGTCGGCGGACCGGGGTGAAAGTTGTAGGCCGGCCCCGGCAGGGCGGCCAGCACATCGGCCGGCACCACGGCCCCCGTGCAGAAGGCGACCAACCGTCGGCCCGCATTGGCATCGGCCCCGCCCGTCAGATCGAGCGCGTCGCGCAAGGACGCCGCCCCGTCGACGTGATTGACGTGAATCGTCGGATTATGGGCCATCAAGGCGGCCGCCAGATGGGGGCCTTCGACTTCTCCGGTCAGCAAGATAATTTCGTGCGGCATGGCCGGACGCTAGCACGCCACCGGTCAGGCCGCGAGCTTGCTAAAATAATGTAACCTTTTGGCCAGCTTGACGGTTTCGCCCATTCCGCCACTATAATGTTATAAAGGGTGAGGTAATTCCCCCAAACCTGCGGAAAACGGCCATCGATGATGGTCAGGGGGCAAACATAAACTGGTTCAATGGCGGATATCTACGAAATCAAGCCGGGTGCCCGGCAGGCGGGCGGGCACCAACAGAACAACGGTGATGCCACGGAAGAGGCAAACGAAACCCTTCTGGAAACCCTTAGCCATGACCTGCGCACACCCCTGAATACGATCATCGGGTTTGCCGACATGATGGACCAGGAAATCCTGGGCCCGCTTTCCAACCCTCATTACCGCGAATACGTGGAGGTAATCTCCACCGAAGGCCGGCGCATGCTGGACTTCATCAACGACCTGCTGAACCGCAAGCGCTTCGAGAACATGAAACGCACGGAACAGGGCTTCCGCCACGTCATCGAGTTGGCGCCGGACCTGATCGCCGTGTGCCGAAGCGGCGCCATCGACCTGATCAACCCGGCGGGGGCGGACATGCTGGGCGTATGGCCGGCGGTCGAACTGAAGGGGCGCATCTTCACCGACTTCGTCCATGCGGACAGCCTCGAGCATTTCAAAGGCGGGATCGAAAATCTGACCAAGGAACGCCTGCGCACGCCCATGGTGCTGTTGCGGGCCGACGGCGCGACCTTGGATGTCGAACTGGCCGCCCTGCCCTATGAGGAACATGAAGACGACGGCGACGGCACCGCCTACATCATCATGGCGCGCGACGTGACCGAGCGGAACCGCGCCCTCAAGGCCCAGGCGACGCGCGAGGAACATCTGCGCAAGATCATGGACACGGTCGCCGACGGCATCATCACCATCGACGAGACCGGCACCATCGAAACCCTGAACCCCACGGCGGAGGAAATATTCGGCTACATGCCCGGCGAACTGGTCGGCTCCAACGTCAAGGTGCTGATGAACGAGGAAGACGCCGCCAACCATGACCACTACCTGGCGCGTTACACCAATACGGGCGTGCGCCACATCATCGGCAGTGCGCGCGAAGTCATCGGCCGGCGCAAGAACGGCTCGCTCATCCCCATCGAATTGGCGGTCAGCGAGATGCGGTTTTCCGGGCGGCGCCTGTTCATCGGCGCGCTGCGCGACATTACCGAGCGCAAGGAGAACGAGGAGCGTCTGCGCGATCTGGCGACCCGCGATCCGCTGACCCGGCTGCCCAACCGCAACCTGTTCACGGAACGCCTGGAAGAATCCATCGAACAGGCCGACACCTGCGGCGTCGGCTTCGCCGTGCTGTTCCTCGACCTCGACAATTTCAAAAC
>PALN01000093.1 GCA_002706405.1 Rhodospirillaceae bacterium
GGCGTCGACGCTGTTCTGCGTCGCCGACTGGATGTCGCCGATCTGCTTGCCGATTTCCTCGGTCGCCTTGGCCGTCTGATTGGCCAGGTTCTTGACCTCCGACGCGACCACGGCAAAGCCTTTGCCGGCGTCGCCGGCGCGGGCCGCCTCGATGGTGGCGTTGAGGGCCAGCAGGTTGGTCTGCTCGGCGATGTCGGTGATCAGACTGACCACCTCGCCGATTTTTTCCGCCGCCTCGGCCAGACCCTGGATCTGGGTGTTGGTGCGGTCGGCTTCCTCGGTCGCCTGACGGGCGATCTGCGACGACCGGCCGACCTGCGACGAGATTTCGTTGATCGAGGACGACAGTTCCTCGGCCGCGCTGGCGACGGTCTGCACGTTGATCGTCGCTTCCTCGGCCGCCGCCGCGACGGTCGAGGCCTGGGTATGGGCCGCCTGCGACAGATCGGCCGCGGTGCGGGCCGATTCTTCCACCGTGACGACACGTTCCTTCACGAGATCGACCGCGTTTGCGACCTCCTCCTCCAACGCGCTGTTCAAGGCCAGGACCTCGCCGCGCAACCGGCGGCGGTTGCGGCGTTCCTCGGTTTCCCGCTCCGACGTCATGCGGTGCACTTCCTCGGCATTCTCCTTGAACACTTGGACGGCCGCCGCCATTTCGCCGACTTCCGTTTTCTGGCCAAGGCCGGGAATTTTGACCTCCAGGTTGCCGCCGGCCAGTTCGTTCATGGCGCCGGTGATTTCCATGATGGGGCCGCGCACGCGGAAATTCAGAAGCCAGTAACTGCCGACGACCAGCAGGGTCAGCATGACCACCGTGACCCACACGCTGATCTGAACCAGATCGCGCACGCCTTCGAGGGTGTCTTCGACCGCCTGTGATTTGGCCGTAAGCTGATCCTTGATCTCGGCCTTGAGGCCGCCGAGGGCGTCGGTCAGGGCGCTGTCGTCGATGCTGAGCGCCTGATCGATATCCTGCGGCGAGGCCCCTTCGCCGGCCTGGGCCAGGACGGCTTCCGCCGCCTTGCCGTAGGCGGCAATGACGCCGAGCAGATCGTCCAGCAGCTTGCCTTCGTTGTCCGAAACGCCGAGGGCCTTATAGGCGGCCGCATCGGCGGTGATGGCGGCGACGTCGGCCTTGAGCCTGTCGGCGATGGCCGCATCACGGCGGATCACCAGGTTCTTGAAATTATGGATCAGGCCGCCGAACCCCAAATGGGCGCGCATGGAGTTGAGAAGCTGCGACTTGCTTTTCTTCGCCCCTTTCTTCTTTTGCCCTTCAGCCGCCTGGGCGAGAACCTTCAAGGCTTCCAGGGCCGGGGCCGGATCGATCTGGATCTTGGCGTCGATTTCGTCGGGTGCGACGGCATCGAAGGTCAGGGTCTCGATCTCGCCCGCCTGGGCACCATAGACCGTGACGATTTCCTCGAGCGTGCCAAGCGCCGCCGTCTCCGCATCATTCAGGCCCAGGCCTTCGTAGGTCTTAATCAGGCCCATGGACTTGTCGGTGAACTTCTTGACGTTCTCCAGATACTCATCCGTTTGGCGCAGCATGTAATCCTTGAAGTTCTCGATCAGGCCGCCGTACCCCATGGCTGATCGGAGATCGCCCAGAAGGCGGATTTTTTCATTTTGCGCTTCCTGGAATTCGACCCAGGCCTCGTCGATGGTTTCGACGTTGTTGGTGATTCGGAGCACGTTGGCGACTTGGATGATGCCCGTCACCACGATGGCGATGAGCAGCAGCCGGCTCGCCGTGCTGATCCGTAGATTGTTCATGATTCCCCCTGTGCTGGGTAGTCGACGCGTTTATTTTTGTTCGGTGATTTGTGGTCGTTGGCCGACCGGAAAAGACCGGATCGGCCCATAGGTCAGCAGCCGCGCGACCCGGCCCTTGGGCCATGCGCACGCGAAACGGTTCGCCCTCAACAGGCGCCCGCCGGTCGTCTAAAGGTGATGGCCGTCCTCCCAGAACAGAGCCCTCCCAAGACTTCTCGCGGCTTTGTTAGGCGATGCCCAAGGTTTCGCCCCGGATCATCGACCGCGTCGAAACTATACCAAACTAAAAAGTCCGCCGCCTACTACGGAGTGTTCCGTAACGCGAAATCAGCCCGGGCGGGCGCCCATCACTCCGTCTCACCCCGGCAAAAAAAGCAATCAATCTCGCCATTTTTCTCTAGACATAAAGATATCTTTATATGTATATGACGGCTTATGAGAACCCTGGACGACACCATGGCCGGCATGCGCGCGGCAGCGGAACCGACCCGCCTTCGCATTCTGGCGCTTTGCGCCGACGGTGAGCTGACGGTGTCCGAACTGGTGCGCATTCTGGGTCAAAGTCAGCCGCGCATTTCCCGCCACCTCAAGGTGCTGACCGCCGCCGGCCTGCTTGCCCGCGTGCCGGAAGGCAGCTGGGTGTTCCACCGGCTGGCTCAGGATGGTCCGCAGACGGACCTGGCGGCGCGCCTGGTCGATCTTGCGCCGCTCGACGACGAGGTATTGGCCCGAGACCGCCAGCGCCTGGTGCAGATCAAGCGCGAACGGGCCGAAGAGGCGCAACGCTATTTCCGCGAGAACGCGGGACGATGGGACAAGCTGCGTACGCTCCACGTCGACGACGCCGTGGTCGAGAAAGCCATCCTGGACCTTGTCCCCGACACCATCGAACGTCATCTGGACCTGGGCACCGGCACGGGGCGCATTCTGGAACTGTTGGCCGGGCGCACGGACTTCGCCCAGGGCGTCGACCTGTCGCGCGAGATGCTTGCCGTGGCCCGCGCCAATCTGGACAGTGCCGGCCTGAGCCATTGCCAGGTCCGCCAGGCGGACATCACCCAGCTTCCGTTCCCGGCGGAAACCTTCGATTTGGTGACCCTGCATCAGGTCCTGCACTATCTTGCCGATCCGGTGCGCGCCATTGAATCCGCCGTCGCCATGCTGCGCCCCAGCGGCATGCTGCTGATCGTCGATTTCGCCCCCCACGAAGAGGAAGCCCTGCGCCGCGACCATCAGCATCGGCGGCTCGGCTTTTCCGATACCCAGGCCGATACCTGGCTCAAGAGCGCCGGCCTGACCCCGCGCGCCACCCGCCATCTTTCCGGCGATCCCCTGACCGTGACCTTGTGGTCCGCGGTCAAGACGCCTGCCGGCCACACAGACGCCGCCCAGCCGGTTCTCGCCAAGAGCACCGCCGGCCGTACCTTGGAGACCCCTGCCTGATGCCCAAACCACCCACCGATAACCTGCGCCAGGTCGCCGCCTTCGGCCGCGCCGCCGTGGCCGGCGGCTCCGTCGCCGCCCCTCTGCCCGACGACGTCGAGGTCTCGTTCGAGTTCTTTCCGCCGTCAAGCGACGGGGCCGAGGCGAATTTGTGGAACAGCATCCAGCGCCTGGCGCCGCTCAACCCCAAGTATGTGTCCGTGACCTATGGCGCCGGCGGCTCGACCCGCGAGCGCACCCATGCCACGGTCAAGCGCCTGCTCGATGAAACGAATCTGCTGCCGGCCGCCCATCTGACCTGCGTCGATGCCACGACCCAGGAGATCGATGCCGTCGCCCAGGACTATTGGGACATGGGCGTGCGCCATATCGTCGCGCTGCGCGGCGATCCACAGGATTCCTCGGGCCGCTACACGCCCCATAGCGGCGGCTATTCTTTCGCCTGCGACCTGGTCGCCGGGCTGCGCCAGATCGGCGACTTCAACATTTCCGTCGGCGCCTATCCGGAAGTGCATCCCGAAGCGCGCAGCGCCAAGGCCGACATGGACAACCTGAAGCGCAAGATCGACGCCGGCGCCGATCAGGCGATCACCCAGTACTTCTTCGACACGGACGTCTATCTGCGCTTCGTCGATCAGGCGCGGGCCGCCGGCATCTGGGTGCCGATCATCCCCGGTATCATGCCGATCCACAACTTCACCAAGGTCGCCAACTTCTCCAAGCGTTGCGGGGCGACGATCCCGCGCTGGCTGGGCGATCTGTTCGACGGCTTGGAGAACGATCCCGAAACGCACAAGCTGGTCGCCGCCTCTCTGGTCGCCGAGCAATGCCGTACCCTGCACGCCTTCGGCGACAAGCAGTTCCATTTCTATACCCTGAACCAGGCCGATCTCACCTACGCCATCTGCCACATGCTGGGCGTGCGCCCCAAGCATCCGGTGGGAAGCGATGCCGATGATCGAACGAACAAGAAACAAACAGGCTGATTTCATGAACGACATGTCCGACCGCTTCCCCAGGCATATTGCCGGGGACCGCAGCGATGAACTGCGCGAGATTCTGAACAACCGCATCCTCGTTCTGGATGGTGCCTGGGGCACCATGATCCAGCGCCACAAGCTGGAGGAAGCCGACTTCCGCGGCGACCGCTTCAAGGATCACGGCCATGACCTGAAGGGCAACAACGACCTTTTGATTCTGTCGCGCCCCGACGTGGTGACGGACATCCACAACCAGTTCCTGGCCGCCGGTGCCGACGTAACGGAAACCAATACCTTCAACGCGACCTCCATCGCCCAAGCCGATTACGGCACCGAGGCTCTGGTCTACGAGCTGAACTATGAAGGGGCCCGCCTGGCCCGCGCCGCCGCCGATGCCTGGACCGCGAAAACCCCGGACAAGCCCCGCATGGTCGCCGGCGCACTCGGGCCGACCAACCGCACGGCCTCGATCTCGCCCGACGTCAACGACCCCGGCTTCCGCAACGTGACCTTCGACGCCCTGGTCGACGCCTATACAGAAGCCGTGCGCGGCCTGACCGACGGCGGCGCCGATATCCTGCTGCTGGAAACCATCTTCGATACCCTGAACGCCAAGGCGGCGATCTACGCCATCCTGAAGTATTTCGACGACGCCGGCCGACGCTGGCCCCTGATGATTTCCGGCACCATCACCGATGCCTCGGGCCGCACCCTATCGGGGCAGACGGCGGAAGCGTTCTATACCTCCATCGCCCATGCCAATCCGATTTCCATCGGCTTCAACTGTGCGCTCGGCGTCGAGGAACTGCGCCCCCACGTGCAGGCCGTGGCCGGTGCCGCATCGACCTATGTCAGCGTCTATCCCAACGCGGGCCTGCCCAACGAATTCGGCGAATACGACGACACCCCCGAACATATGGCCGAACATCTGGCGGACTTCGCCCGCGCGGGCCTGATCAACGTGGTCGGCGGCTGCTGCGGCACCACGCCCGCCCATATCGAGGCCATCGCCCAGGCGGTCCAGGGCATCACGCCCCGCACCCCGCCCGAGAACGACAACCAGTTGCGCCTGTCCGGGCTGGAACCGTTGACCTTCGATTCGGTCACCGGCTTCGTCAACGTGGGCGAGCGCACCAACGTCGCCGGCTCGCCCAAGTTCGCCGGCTTGATCCGCGACGGCAATTTTGCCGACGCGCTTGAGGTCGCCCGCCAACAGGTCCTGAACGGGGCCCAGATCATCGACGTCAACATGGACGACGCCATGCTCGACGGCGAGGCCGCGATGACCAAGTACCTCAACCTGCTGGCCGCCGAGCCGGACATCGCGCGCGTGCCGATCATGGTCGATTCCTCCAAATGGTCGATCCTCCAGGCCGGCCTGCGCTGCATGCAGGGCAAGGGCGTGGTGAACTCCATCAGCCTGAAGGAAGGCCCAGAGCCGTTCATCGAACAGGCCCGCGAGATCATGCGCTTCGGCGCCGCCGTCGTCGTGATGGCGTTCGACGAAGAGGGCCAGGCGGAAAACCATGACCGTATGGTCGAGATTTGCACCCGCAGCTACAAGATCCTGACCGAAGACGTCGGCTTCCCGCCGTCGGACATCATCTTCGACCCCAATATCTTCCCCATCGCCACGGGGATCGACGCGCACGACAACTTCTCCAAGGACTACATCGCCGCGGTGAAGACCATCAAGGCGACCCTGCCCCACGTCCATACCTCCGGCGGGCTGTCCAACATGTCGTTCTCGTTCCGCGGCAACAACGCCGTGCGCGAAGCCATGCATTCCGTGTTCCTGTATCACGCGATCAAGGCGGGCCTGGACATGGCCATCGTCAACGCCGGCCAGCTGACGGTCTATGCGGACATTCCCGAAGACCTGCGCGGCCTGGTCGAGGACGTCGTGCTGAACCGGCGCAAGGAAGCGCAGGAAGAACTGCTCGAGATCGCCGATCAGGTGAAGGGCCAGGCCAAGACCAAGAAGGAAGACCTGTCGTGGCGCGAAAAGCCCGTGGCCGATCGCATGACCCATGCCCTGGTCAACGGCATCGCCGACTACATCGACGAGGATACCGAGGAAGCCCGCCAGATGTTCGACAAGCCCCTCGAAGTGATCGAAGGGCCCCTGATGGCCGGCATGAACGTGGTCGGCGACCTGTTCGGATCGGGCCAGATGTTCCTGCCCCAGGTGGTGAAATCGGCGCGCGTCATGAAGAAGGCCGTGGCCTATCTGACGCCGTTTCTTGAGAAAGAAAAGGCCGCCGCCGGCGACACTCGGGCCAAGGGCAAGATCGTCATGGCGACGGTCAAGGGCGACGTCCACGACATCGGCAAGAACATCGTCGGCGTGGTGCTTCAGTGCAACAGCTACGATGTCGTCGATCTGGGCGTCATGGTGCCGTACCAGAAGATTCTCGACACGGCCAAGGCCGAGAACGCCGACATCATCGGGCTGTCCGGCCTGATCACGCCGTCGCTCGAGGAAATGGTGACCGTCGCCCGCGAGATGGAACGCCAGAACTTCACCCTGCCGCTCTTGATCGGCGGGGCCACCACGTCCAAGGTTCATACCGCCGTGAAAGTCGCGCCCAGCTATTCGGGGCCGACCGTCTACGTGCTGGATGCGTCGCGCGCCGTGGGTGTTGCGTCCAACCTGTTGTCGGACACCCAGAAGGACGGCTTCGTCGCCGAAATCTCGCAAGAGTACGATGCGCTGCGCGACAAGCACGCCAACCGCAAGAAGGCCGACAATCAGGCGACCATCGCGGGCGCACGGGCCAACGGCTACAAAGACGACTGGGCCGCTTACGGCCCGGCCGAACCGACCTTCACCGGCCTCAAGACCTTCGAGGATTACGACCTCGCCGAGTTGGTCAGCCGCATCGACTGGACACCCTTCTTCCGCACCTGGGAACTGGCCGGCACCTATCCGACGATCATGGACGATCCCAAGGTCGGCCAGGCCGCGCGGAACCTGAAGGCCGACGCCGACGCCATGCTGCAAAAGATCGTCGGGGAAAAGTGGCTGACCGCCCGCGCGGTGATCGGCTTCTTCCCAGCCAATTCCGTGGGCGACGATGTCGAGATCTATGCGGATGAAAACCGCAGCCAGACCGTGACGACCCTGAACTTCCTGCGCCAGCAGATGAAGAAGGACGCCAAGCGGCCCAACTTCTGTCTCGCCGATTTCGTGGCGCCGAAGGACAGCGGCAAGGTCGACTACGTGGGCGGCTTCGCGGTGACCGCCGGCATCGGCATCGAAGAAAAGCTGGCCGAATTCCAGGCCAATCACGACGATTATTCGGACATCCTGCTGAAAGCACTGGCCGACCGCCTGGCCGAAGCCTTCGCCGAACGCATGCACGAACGCGTGCGTAAGGAATTCTGGGCCTATGCGCCGGGCGAAGACTTGTCCAACGACGACCTGATCCACGAAAAATACCGCGGCATCCGCCCGGCCCCGGGCTATCCCGCCTGCCCCGACCATACGGAAAAGCGCAAGCTGTTCGACCTGTTGCAGGCGGAACGAAACACCGGGATCGAGCTCACCGAAAGTTTCGCCATGACGCCGACGGCCGCCGTCTCGGGCTTCTATTTCGCCCATCCGGACAGCCAGTACTTCGGCATCGGGCGCGTTTCCAAGGACCAGGTCGAGGACTATGCCAAGCGCAAGGGCCAGGACCTGGAAACCACGGAACGCTGGCTGGCGGCGAACCTGGTCTACGACCGCTAATTCGGTCGTGCCGCCGCTTGGAATTCCGAAGCCCCTGGCGCATCATGGCGCCATGATTCGCATCTCCGTGAGCCCCCCGCCCCGTCTTCAAGGCGTCCCCCGGCCGTGACCGCGGCGGGTGGCGCCTATCCGCAGCTTCGCGACGTGCCGACCCTGGTGGTCGGCGTGCGCCATGCGGCCTGGCTGACGCCCGAAGGCGAGATCGAGACCCTGAGCCCGGCCGAGGCCTCCCGCCGGGTGCGCAAGTCGGGCCGCGTCATGGTCTGTCATGCCAAGGCGACGGCACGGCGCCTCAACCTTCAAAGCATTCGCGCCCTCGACCTGCTGGAGCTGTTCGCCTTCTGCCGCCCGGCCAAGTTCTGCCTGCCGACGCCGCGCGGCCTGGCCGAGGCCCTGAACCTGGCCCTGCCCGCCAGCCATGAAGCCGAGGCGGAAATCCTGACGCTCGCCGCCCATCACCTGCTCACCGAATTGCGCGACGAGGGGCGCGGCGACACCGCCGCCATTGCCTGGTCCATGGGCCGGGGCGGCTGGCCCTGGGCACCTGCCGTGCTGGCGGCCCTGGGGGCGGGGGAAGAACCCCATTCCGCCTCGTCCCGCCGGGGATTGATGATCTGGCAACGCCTGCCCGAATGGGAAGACGAAGCCCCGCCGCCGCCGCCCGGCAACCAGCCCGTAGCGGCGACGGAAGCCCGCGCCCAGCTGGCGGTCCTGTTGGGCCGAGGATCGGAGCAGCGCCCCCAGCAGGCCGATTACGCCGCCGGCGCCACCGCCGCCTTCCTCCCCCGCGACCGCGCCGGGGAGCCCCGCTTCGTCCTGGCCGAGGCGGGGACCGGCGTGGGCAAGACGCTGGGCTACATCGCGCCGGCCAGTGTCTGGGCCAAAAAGAACCAGGGCACGGTGTGGATTTCAACCTTCACCCGCAACCTGCAGCGGCAATTGGATGCGGAGCTCGACCGCCTGTACCCCGACGCGGTGGAGAAGGAACAGAAGGTTGTCGTGCGCAAGGGGCGGGAAAACTATTTCTGCATTCTGAATTACGAGGAAGCGCTCAACCGATCCCTGCAGACTCCGGGCCCGGCGTCGATCGCGCTGGGACTTTTGGCCCGCTGGGCGCTGGCGACCCGCGACGGCGACATGGTGGGCGGCGACTTCCCGGCCTGGCTGGCGGACCTCATGGGCACGGGTCTGACCACGGATTTGACGGACACCCGGGGCGAATGCGTCTATGCCGCCTGCACCCATTACGGCAGATGCTTCATCGAACGCTCCCAGCGCCGCGCCAAACATGCGGAAATCGTGGTCGCCAACCATGCCCTGGTGATGATCCAGGCGGCCATGGGCGGGATCGGGTCCGACGACGGCGGCGGTCTGCCCCTGCGCTATGTGTTCGACGAAGGCCACCATCTGTTCAACGCCGCCGACGGGGCCTTTTCGGCCCATCTGTCCGGGTTCGAGACAGCGGACCTGCGGCGCTGGCTGGTCGGGGCCGAGGAAGGCCAACGATCCCGGTCGCGCGGTCTGCGGGCCCGCATCGAAGACCTGATTTCCGACGACGACAAGGCCCAGGACGCGCTGGAGGCCGTATTGGCGGCCGCCCGCTGTCTGCCCGGCCCCGGCTGGCGGCAACGGATCGAGACGAGCCCCCGCGGCCCGTCGGAAGAATTCCTGGCCCGCCTGCGCGCCCAGGTCCTGGCCCGGGCGGAAGACGCCGACGCCGGCTATTCCCTGGAGTGCGAGCCCCATCCGGCGACGGACGGCCTGTTGGCCGCCGCCGGCGAGCTCGAGGGCGCACTGGCCAAGATGGGCAAGCCCATGGGCGAGCTGATCGAGCGCCTGGCCGGTAAGCTGGACGACGAGGCCGACAGCCTGGACAGCCAGACCCGCAACCGCATCGAGGCCGTGGCGAAATCCCTGGAGCGCCGGGGCCTGGCCCAGATCGCGGCCTGGCGCGACATGCTGAAGGCCCTGAAAAGCGAAACGCCGGAGACTTTCGTCGACTGGTTCGCGGTCGAACGCCAGTTCGGGCGCGAGGTCGATGTCGCCTTCCACCGCCATTACGTGGACCCGACCCTACCCTTCGCCCGCGACGTGGCCTCGGAAGCGCACGGCGTGTTGGTGACTTCGGCCACCTTGCGCGACATCACCAACGACGACCGCGACCCGGACGGCGACGGCTGGCCCCAGGCCTCGGCCCGGACGGGGGCCGTGCACATGACCCGCCCGGCCCAGCACGTCACCGTGCCCTCGCCCTTCGATTACGGCAAACAGACCCGGGTGCTGGTGGTCGGCGACGTGAACCGCAATTCGGCCGATCAGGTCTCGGCCGCCTACCGCGAGCTGTTCACCGCGTCGGGCGGCGGGGCGCTGGGCCTGTTCACGGCCATCAACCGGCTCAAGGCCGTGCATCAGCGCATTGCCGGGCCGCTTGAGGATCTGGACATCCCGCTTTACGCCCAGCATGTGGAACCGCTGGACACCGGCACCCTGATCGACATCTTCCGGGCCGAAGAGAACGCCTGCCTGCTGGGCACGGACGCCGTGCGCGACGGGGTCGACGTGCCGGGGCGATCGCTCCGGCTCATCGTTTTTGACAGAGTGCCCTGGCCGCGCCCGGACATCCTGCACAAGGCCCGGCGCAACGCCTTCGGCGGGCGCGATTTTGACGAAGCGCTGACACGGCTCAAGCTGAAGCAGGCCTTCGGGCGGCTGATCCGCCGGGCCGGCGACCGGGGCATCTTCGTGATGCTGGACCGGGCCCTGCCGACGCGCCTCGCCGCCGCCTTCCCCGCCGACGTGGACATTCAGCGCATCGGCCTGAGCGAGGCCGTGCAGCAGGTGAAGGCGTTCCTGTCGGAAGAGGCCGCGCAGGATTAGGGCAGCAGCGTGTCCGCGACCTGCGGCAGGGCGAAGAACGCGCCGATGGTGACCACCGCGATGAGGGTCGAGAACAGGGTCGCCGTCGAGGTACGGCGGATGTAGACCGTCTGCTGCTGGGCCAGGACGAAGCAGCTCGCGCCCGTCGGCAGGGCTGCCAGCATGACCAGCACGACCAGCCAATCGACGCGCACGTCGAACACATAGGCGCCGAGCACCCAGGTCACCAAGGGGTGGATCAGAAGCTTGACCACGACCATGACCGAGACCTCGCCCATGCCTTCGGAAATCGGCTTGCCGACCAGGAACAGGCCGAGCGCGAACAAGGCCCCCGGCCCGGCCGCCGCCCCCAGGACCGTGGCGTAGGTATCGACCGGCACGGGCAGCGTGAGCCCGCCCAAGGACCAGGCCATGCCGATGGCGCAGCCGATGAACAGCGGGCTTTTGATCAGGCCCCACAGGGAATCGACGAAGACCTTCGCCAGGGCCTGCCCCGTGCCCTTGCTTTTGCCGGCGGTGATCAGCACCTCGGTCACGGTAATGAACACCAGGGTCTGGAACACGGTCGCGATGGCCGCCGGCAGGGCCGCGTCGGGCCCGAAGGCGACGATGGCCAGGGGAATGCCCATGTAGCCCGTATTGGCGAACACGGAGACCATGGCGAACAGCGACGATTGCGACATGTCGTTCTTGAAGGCCAGGCGCGACAGGAAGTAGGCGCCCGCGAAGGTCACCCCGTTGCCGCCCAGATAGGCCAGAATGAAGGGCCAGTCGAAAATGGTCGCGGCATCCACCCGGGCCATGGAATGGCCGAGCAGCACCGGCAGCGCTACGTAATAGACGAACCGGTTCAGCGCATCCGTCGACGACGGCCCCATGACGCCCGCGCGCCCGGCCAGATACCCCGACAGGATGATCGCGAACACGGGCAGGACGACGTTGAGGACGGGTTCCATGGAGGCTCCGGAAAGGATCGGGGGCTTGACCGGCGAGCGGTGGCCCTCCCATAACGGGTGCGCTGTTATTTATAAAGGGGAGAGTTACGGATGACCAATTTGGCGGGACGGACGATCGGCTTCATCGGGCTGGGCCTGATGGGCAGGCCCATGGCGCGGAACCTGATGCAGGCCGGGGCGAAGCTGGTCATCACCAACCGCTCGCAAGGCGTCATCGAGGAGCTTTCCAAGGAAGGCATGACACCGGCGGCAAGCCCCCGCGCCGCGGCGGAAGCCGCCGATATCGTCATCTGCATGCTGTCGGACACCCCGGCCCTGGAACAGGTTCTGATGGGGCAGGACGGCGTGTTCGCCGCCGCCAACCTTCAGGGCAAGCTGGTCGTCGACATGGGCACGTCGAAGCTGCTGGTCACGCGCATGCTGGCGGCCAAGGCCCAGGAACTGGGCGCCGATTATGTGGATGCCCCCGTGTCCGGCGGCACCCTGGGCGCCGAAGCCGGGAACCTGACGATCATGGCCGGCGGCAGCGACGCGGCCTTCGACCGGGCCCTGCCGGTGCTTCAAGTGCTGGGCGGCAAGATCACCCATGTCGGCCCGACGGGAGCCGGGCAGGTCGCCAAGGCGGCCAATCAGGTCATTGTCGGGCTCAACATCGGGGCCGTCGCCGAGGCCCTGTCCCTGGCCCAGGCGGCGGGGGTCGATCCGGGCAAGGTTCGCGAGGCGCTCGGCGGCGGGTTCGCGGATTCGCGCATTCTGGAGGTTCACGGCCAGCGCATGGTGGAAGGCAAGTTCACCCCCGGTGCGCGCTGCCCGATCCAAAGGAAGGACATGGACCAGGCGATGGAACTGGCAGACCACCTGGGCATCGAACTGCCCGCGACGGCACTCAGCCGCGATCTGTACGACCGGGTGATTGCCGCCGGTGACGGCGGCCTGGATCACGCGGGCCTGATCCGCGCCATCCGCCCGGACTGGCCGGTGAACGAGCGATAGGGCAGACGCCCTAGATCGCCCCCTCGGGTCCGGGCGCCAGCGGCAACGTGAAGATAACCGTCGTACCCTCTCCCTCGGCGCTGTCGATGCGGATGGTCCCGCCCTGCTGTTCGATCAATGATTTGGTGATGGAAAGCCCCAGTCCCCAGCCCTTTTCCGTGGTGAAGGGGTTCTGGGTCCCTGTCGAAAAGGGCTCCAGCAGCCGGTCGATCAGGGCCGCGTCGATTCCCGGCCCCGTGTCGGTGACCGTGACCGCGATCGCGCCGTCCTGTACGGCGGCGGAAACCGTGATCCGACCCGACGACGGCGTGAACTTGATCGCATTGACGAGTAGATTGAGGAACACCTGCTTCACCGCGCGGGCGTCGGCCAGGACCGGCGGCAGACCGTCCGGCATGGCGAGCGTGATCTCCAGGTCCTTTTCATAGGCGCGGTCGTGGGCCGCATCGACACATTCTTTAGCGATCTCGCCGATGGCAACGGCGGCCAAGTCATGATGTCCCGAGCCCGCTTCGATGGCCGAAATGTCCAGAAGATCCTCGACCATGGACAGAAGATAGGCGGCGCTGGAATGGATATCCTTGGCGTACTCTCGGTATTTTCCGGAACTGGGGGGCCCGAAATACTGGCGATAGAGAATTTCCGAAAACCCGATGATCGCGTTCAGGGGGGTGCGCAGCTCATGGCTCATGGTCGCCAGGAACTGGGTCTTGGCCAGATTGGCATCCTCGGCCAGGGCCAATGCGTGGCGCAGCTCCTGCTGCACAGCCCGTTCGTCGGTGATATCGACCATGATCGTGATCAGCGCGTGGTCGTTCTCCGCGTCGAGCAGAATCGGGATCTTGTGGTTCCGGAGCAGCTTCTGCCCGGCCTTGGGAAAAGTGCGAATCACTTCCTGAATGCTGATCTCGCCCGATTCCAGGACCTGACGGTCAATGTCCGTAAAGACGCGGGCTTCCTCCGCGGGAAAGATATCCCACATTGTCTTGCCGATCAGCGTCGCCGGGGTCTCGCCGACCCAATCGGCGTAGGCCGGATTGGCCAGCAGAATTTTGCCGTCCTTGTCCTTGAGGGTCATGGCGTTGGGCCCGTTGTCGATGACGGCCTGCAGGCGTGCCTCGCTCACGGCCAGGGCCTTCCGGGTTTCGATCTGGCTGTCGATGTAGGTGAGGATCATGCCAAGAACCATGGTCGCCGGTGCAAAGGCGACCACGAAGGGAACGGCAACGGTGCTCAAGACCTTCTCGACAATGGGCGCCGGCAGCAGGGTGAAGAGGCCGATCACGACCGCATGGACCACCAACCCGAAGGCCAGCAATGTCAGCCAGTTGAGAGGAAACCGGACGGATTTGTAGCCGGCGCGGAAGGCGACCCCCAGGGCGACACAGGCGATGACGACGGCAACCCCGATGGGGGCGCCGCTGCCACCCAGATAGGCGCGGTAGCCGCCGGCGACGACCGCCGCGATGACGCCGCCGATCGGTCCGCCGAAGACGCCGGACAGGCTGATGATGACGGAGCGCGGATCGAAGATGACGCCCGGCGCGATGGTCATCGGGGCTTCCATGCCGATCACGCAGATCATACCGAACAGCAGCCCGGAAAGGATCTTTCCGGTCAGTTCGTCGTTTGGCCATCGTTGCGCGATGAAAGCGTAAAGCAAACAGAGCGACAGCAGCAACGAGGCGGCTTTGGCAAATTCTGCGACCATGGCTTGAACAACCTAGCCCAAAGAAACGGCAAACATAACTAGACCGAAAGTGCAGGCTGTCTCAGGTCGCCCCAGTCGATTTCCAAGGCGGCAAGGCGAACCGAACGCCAATCGGCACGATTAGCACCCCACATAAATGCATAATTTTTATTCATGATAAAGTTTTCGCCTATTTTTTATTCATTTTTGATGCCCTTCCGCTTCACTTCTTTGCGGCAAAGTTCAGCTAACTAATTGCTTTAACGTCAAAATTTATTGTGACGGCAGATTGGCATGGGACTTGCGTTTCCCAATTGCGATACGCGGGCAAAAGCGCCCGCCAAGCCTTACACAACGCCAACAGAAGCTGCAAAGAAGAAGAAGACGATGCGTGTGATGCTGATAACCGATATCCCCGACGCACCGGACGCCATCATGGCCCACGCCCGGGGACCGAATGGCGCGGCGCACGAGATCGTGACGCTCGCCGCCCCCAATGCCCCCCTTACCGACACGGCCCGCGAGACGTTACCTGACGTGATCGTGGTCTGCGTCGCCAAACCCGATGAATATTCCTTCGCCGACCTGCAGGCCCTGAGCGAGACCACGCCCCTGCCGATCATGTTCCTGGCCGACGACGACCGGCCCGAGATCATGAGCCAGGCATCGAGCGCCGGGGTCAATGTCTACCTGCCCGTGGACGCCGGCATGAAGGCCTTTCCGACCCTGGCCGAATGGACCCGGGCCCAATTCCTGACCGTCCGCGAGTTGAAGAAGCGGCTGAAGGAGAAAGAAGACAAGCTTGCCGACCGCATCACCATTGAGCGGGCCAAAGGTATCGTCATGAAAATGAAGGGCCTGGAAGAAGACTCGGCCTATCACGAGATCCGGAAACTGGCCATGAAACGCTCTCAGCCCATGCGCGTCGTCGCGGAACAGATTATCGACACGGAACACCTCGTTCTCTGTAAGGCGTGATGCGCCGAAATTTTCGATTTTCTAAGTCCACTACCTCCCAAGGACGGACTTAGGGAAGGCGGCAGGCTGGCCTCGACAGCCACTCTCCTCCTCGAAGCCTGCCGCCTTCCTCCCCTCTTTTCTTCTTTATCCGACAATCGTCGACGGCAGGTGCGCGGGGCCGGCCCTAGGCGCGCTCGGTCGCGGACAGGGCCGCGATATCGGCGGCATCGATCCGGGCCATGGGCTTGGCGATCTTCCAGGTCAGGTTGGCCTGCGCCGCGCCCATGACGGCGATCACGGTCTCGACATCGGGACAGCCGTCTTCGTGGCACCGCAATTCGGACACCATCAGTGTCGCCGAATCGTCCAGGCCGAAGCGGCGTCGGACGAGGTCCTTGATGCGCTGGGCGCTGCCGTCGGGCTTGGCCCGCGACAGGCCGAGGATGTCATCCATGGTCATGTCTCCCATGCAACGGGGCCGCGCCGGGCGGCCATTTGGCGGATCAGGACACCAACGGCTCGAGAATGCGCATGACGGCGACCGCCCCGGATTCGTCCGTGGCGACCAGGGTCGCGCCGTCGTCGGTCCAGGCCAGGCCGGTGACCGCATGGCCGCTGGCGGGCCGGGCAATCATCGCTGTCTCCTGCTCGATGGTGCCGACCAGCACGGTGCCGTCGGAATAGCCGCCGGCGACCACATGGTCCACGGGATGGGCCGCGACCTGGCGCACCACGCCGTCGTAGACATAGCCGAATTCCAAGGGCGGCTTGCCCGATGGCCCCTTGCCGGAACAATCCCAGGACGTCACCGTATCAGCGCCCGACGCCGCCACGTATTGGCCGTCGGCGGTCCAGGCAACGGCGCGGATCTTGGACGGATACCCGCTCATGCGCATGCCCGTCTTGTCCTTCCAGCGCCAGCAGTGCATTTCCTTGTCCTGCATGGCGGTGACGATGAACTGCCCGCTCGGCGACCAGGCGACGGCCGTGTGCGAGCCGTGCCACTCGAGGCGCTGAGGCTTCTGGCCGGGATCGGTCAGGTTCCACACACTAACCCCGTCGTAATGGGCAACGGCGATCCGTGTGCCGTCGGGCGAGAACGACAGGCCCGCGACGGTCGACGGATGGCCGCCGGCTTCAAGAACCGTCGCCCCGTCGGCGCCCAATACGGTCATGGACTTGGCGGCGGCAAAGGCGCGCAGCCCCTTGCCCGAATGCACCGCGACCTCGCTGACCCAGGGCCCGCCCGTTTCCGTCAGCTTGGTGACGGTCGATCCGTCGAGGCGCAGCAGCTCGCCCGCATCCGTGCCGATCAGCACCCCCGCCCCACCGATATCGACGGCGGCTGCGATGGGCGTCGCCCTGACCTTGGTCAGGGCCGACGGCTGGGCGCCGTCCAGCACCAGGCCGATGGCGCGGATCGTGCCGTCGCCGTAGCCGATGACGGCGCGGGCCGCCGCCGGCTCGATGACCGTGAAGGTCGGGTGAACGCCGACGGCCGGGTATTCGCTCAGTTTCACCGAAGGCGAGATGATCCGCGTCCCCACGTCCGGATTACCGGTACCCGCAAGCCCCAGGGCGGCGGGATCGAATCCCGTGGCACCCATCATACCGCCGCCCGTCATGCCGCCACCGTGCAGTCATCGAACGCGGCCCGCAGTTCGGCCTCGTCCAGGTTGCGGCCGATGAAGACCAGACGCGAGGAGCGGGCGTCCCCGCCCCAGGGGGCGCCCCAGGCCGAATCCATGACCATGTGCACGCCCTGGAAGACATAGCGGTTATCCTGACCCGACAGGTTCAGAATGCCCTTGGTGCGCAGCACGTCGACGCCGCGCTCCATGATGAAGCCGCGGATCCAGTTGGAAAACTTCTCGGGCTCGATGGGATTGTCGGTCTTGAGGCTGATCGAGATGATGTTTTCGTCGTGCTCGTGGCCGTCCTCTTCGTCCAGCAGGCCCGGCTCGAATTCCAGCACGCGGGACAGATCGAAAGCGCCCCGATCGAGGACGTCGTTGATCGGCACCTGGCTTTTCACCGTCTCGATGACCTTGGCCATCCGGTTGAGGCTGGTGATCTTGGCCTTCACGGCATTCAGCTTGTCGCCGTCGACCAGATCCGTCTTGTTCAAAAGGATGATGTCGGCGAAGGCGACCTGTTCGACCAATTCGTGTTCCTCGTCGACCGCATCCAGGAAATGACCGGCGTCGACCACGGTGACCACGGCGTCGAGCGCGACCTTGGCCTGCACGTCTTCGTCCACGAAGAACGTCTGCACCACCGGCGCCGGATCGGCCAGGCCCGTGGTTTCGATGATCATGCCGTCGAAATCATCCGCGCGCTTCATGAGGGTCGAAATGATGCGGATCAGGTCGCCGCGCACGGTGCAACAGATGCAGCCGTTGTTCATTTCGAAGATTTCCTCGTCCGCGTCGACGACCAGCTCATTGTCGATGCCCTCTTCGCCGAATTCGTTGACGATGACGGCGTATTTCTTGCCGTGCTGTTCCGTGAGGATCCGGTTCAGCAGGGTGGTTTTCCCCGCCCCCA
>PALN01000094.1 GCA_002706405.1 Rhodospirillaceae bacterium
GCGAATTCGTGCACAACTTCGCGACCTGGGATACCCGCGACGCCATGAACCAGACCTCTGCCGACCTGGGCCCGGACCAGGACGAACTGGCGCTGGCCGGGCTGACGCCGATCCCCTCCACCCTGGTCAAGCCGCCGCGCGTCAAGGAATCGCCCATCCAGTTCGAATGCAAGGTGGTGCAGTCGGTGGAGCTGCCCAACACCAAGGGCGAACATCTTTACACCGTGGTATTCGGCGAGGTCGTGGGCATTCACATCGCCGACGACCTGATCATGGACAACGGCCAGATCGACATCGGCAAGCTGCATCCCATCGCGCGCATGGGCTATCAGGACTATTCCGAGGTTACCGCCGACACCCTGTTCACCATGGAACGCCCGGGCTTTCATCCCTATACGTGATCTCCGGCGGGACTTAATCGAGATCAAGGCGACGCCTTGCCGGGGTGTTAGGCTGGCCCTTCGTCATCCCGAAGGAGGCCTGCCCCATGTTCGACCGCCCGTCCCTCGTCACCCGCATCGCCATCGGCAAGGCGCTCGGCTTCCTGGTCGGGCTCGCCGGCTTTCTCAGCTTTCCCTATTTCATGGCCGACGTGGGCTGGTTGGTGCGGTTCGGCATCCTGTTCTGGTACACGACCCTGGGCGCGATCATCGGGCTGGCCGGCGTTGTCACCTGGCATCCGGTGCTGCATCTGCCGCTGCCCTGGTGGGCACGATCGACGATCCTGGGCGCCTGGATGAACTTCGTGCTGACCTTCTTCGCCTATGATTTCATGGAAGCCGTGCTGATCAACATCTTCGGCTTCGGCAGCCCGCTCGCCTCGCCCTGGTGGTTCGTGGCCGAGGGGGCGGTGGTCGGCCTCGCCATCGGCTGGGCCGCCACCCGGTTCGGCGGCGAGGGCCGGGAAACCGTCGACACCTGAACCATCAACCGGCCGGGCAAAGAGCCTGCTATACAGTCGGGCAGGATCAATTCGCGCAGAACAGGGCGGACGCAGGATGAAAACGGAATTTCGGGTTCGGGTCCTCAGCTTCTCCAACATCATGGAGATCGAGGGGGCGCGGACCGTCGGTCATTACGCGGCCCTGCTCGACGCCATGGATTACGGTGATCAGAGCGGCCTGAGCGACGACGACACGCGCGACATGTGCCTGCTTGCCCTGCAAGGGCTAGCGCCCGAGGAAGCCGCCTATCAGGTGCTCAAGCACGAAATGAGCGACGTGCTGCGCGACGGGCAGATGCGCAACATCGCCGGCGAGATGCAGGAGGAAAAGCTGTGGGAGGAATATTCCAATTCCGCCCTCCACGAACGCCTGTTCACGGTCGGCGGCCTGCTCTACGCGGCCTTTCCCAACCTGTTCCCGAAACCCGACGCGGTCCGCGTCGAACTTGAAGTCACCGCCGTGAACGCCGCCGCCAAGGCACTGCTGAGCCCGGCGCCGGACGAGACCTTCGTCGTCCGTCTGCTCGCCGACGGCATGGAGCCCGACGCCGTGCTGCACCGGCTTTACGGCGACCAACTGGCCGGCGTGTCCTTTCCCGAAGCCGCCGAGGTCGTGTGGATTGTCCGCGCCGTCCCGGCCGGCGACAACGTCATGACGATCGAGATCATCAGCTCCGGCTATTGGCTGGACCCGCTCGACGGCACCAGGTCCTACGACTCGTCCGCCTATGCGGATGCGCCCCGCCCGGCGGCGCGCTAACCAACGGCGACGCGGTCGTTCGCGGCAAAAGCGGACGATCGGCATTTGACGTTTTTGTTGGTTCGATAAAGCTGCTTCCCAGTTCAGAGAATCAAAATTCGATCCATCAATCCGCTGGTATCTAGGTGATGACAGACAACCTATCGGCCAATTTTTGGATTTCCTTTATTGCCCAGGAACACCGCGCCGGCAGCAACCGGCCGGCTCGGTGGATGACCCAAAGTTCATGACGAACAGGTCGCCTCAATCGGGCAATAGAAAGCGCTTTATAATCTGGAAAGCTATCGACGCCACTACGGGGTAAAATTGTATAACCTGCGCCTGCAGCGACAGGTGTTGGGATTTGTGTAATTTGGTTGACGAAGCCGCGCAAACGCATTTTCGAAAACCCCGTGAAGCCACGAAAATTTTTGGGCATTAGCATTTCGGCATAACGCTGACCATCTGGATGGCCAATAAATCCCAACGCTTGGAGCTCCGGAAAATCCGGTGCATCTGATCCAACGGATTTCGGCGTTATAAGGCACAAGTCTTCGTGCCCAATTTTCTGGCCGTTCAAGGCTTCGCCATCAGGGGCATAATTTATCACGCCAATATCAAGCTGCCCGTTGATAACAGAATCAACGATGTCCGAATGCGGTGCAGCACGCAGTTCAATTTGAAGTTCTTTTGCGGCCACAATTTTCGGCATCAATTGTGCGTAAAGTAATGTCGCGAAACTTCCAGAACAGCCTATCCCAACGCGACCAACATCAGGCAAGTCCTCGCCAATTGACTCGAGTAGCTTCTTCTCTTCGGCAAAGCGTCGACGCCCAAGCTCATATATCGCGCGCCCCGCATCCGTTAATATAATTTTCTTACCAATACGCTGCACCAAAGGCACCCCGACAGAGAGTTCGAGTTTCTTTAAGTGCTGGGATACGCCGGGCTGCGTCATATTTAATAGGATGGCGGTTTGCGTAAAACTTCCCTCATCAGCAAGGGTGACATACGTTCTTAGCCACTGAGAATTCAACATTATGATAATCCAAAATTATACAAAATATTAAATATCATAATTTTTTATTCTGCAATGATAGCCTTATCTTTCCGTCTTCAGATCACAATACGGCGAGATACACCATGACCTATCCCAAGAGCTTTTCGCATATCGGCTTGTCAGTCCCGGACCTGGAGGCGGCGGTAAAATTTTATTCAGACGTGTTGGGCTTCTACGTAATTATGGAGCCAACGGAGTTGATCGAAGATGACAGCGACATCGGCCAAATGTGCACCGATGTCTTTGGGAGTGGATGGGGCAAATTACGCATTGCGCATATGTCGACAGCGGATCGCATTGGCATTGAACTTTTTGAGTTTGCGGACAACCAAACCCCTGCCGATAATCTCGAGTACCGTAAGACCGGAATGTTTCATTTCTGTGTGCAAGACCCAGATGTCGAGGGACTCGCAGAAAAGATCGTCGCGGCCGGTGGCAAGCAGAGAATGCCCATACGTGAGTATTTTCCAGGCAAAAAGCCGTACCGCATGGTCTACGTTGAAGACCCGTTCGGCATCGTATTCGAAATATATAGCCACAGCTATGAACTGACGTATTCAGCTGGCGCCTACGCGGACTAAAAAGTGAGTGCGGCAGAGCGGCATTCTTGCCCTCTGTCGGTCTCTTTTAAAAAGCGGGCAACATGCTGAAGAAATCGGGCTCAATCTACCGACTTATTTGGCTCAGCGAACAAGGCTTGATGCTCTCGAAATGCCGGCCGATGATTATCAGCAGACAGCCCGGCCGCTCATCCACCGGGATAGACCAACCCGGATTCCAGGATGATCGCCAGGATGACCTGGCGGTCGTTGAGGCTGGCGTATTTCATGTAGAACATCAGGATGTCGGTGGCGCTGATCAGGGCGCGCAGGCGGCCGTCGTCGACGACGGGCAGATGGCGGAACCCGCCTTGCTGCATGATCGCCATGGCTGTCGAAATCTCGTCGTCCATGTGGCAGGTCTGGACGTCCTTGGTCATCACGTCGTGGACCAGCATGGTCCCGACCCCTTCCGGGTGTTCGGCGAACACGCGCACGATGTCGCGCTCGGAAATGACGCCCGAAACAACCGTCGGGTCGTCGCAGCAGACCAGAACGCCGATCTTTTCTTCCGCCATCATGCGGGCAGCATCGACCGCCAGATCGTCGGGTGAAATGGTCGAGACGGCCGAGCCCTTTTCCTCGACCAGGCGGCGGACGGTCTTGGGGATGCTTCCCCCGTCGTCAGGCATGTGTTGTTCCATAAATCCTCTTTCTCGCTTCCCCCGTTCTAGGCCCGCCGGGTGACCGCATCCTGACAGATCGCAAGAATGCGCCGGCAGTCAGCCCGCCAGGCGCGTCCCCGCCCTGCCGCCGCCGAACATGGCTTCCATCTCGCGGCGGATCTGCGTGGCGCTCAGGCTTTCGTCCACGGCGACGTCGTCCCAGGTCAGCATGGCGTCCTTGGCCACGGGGCGGACGACCTTCAGCTGATGGGCGAGGCCCAGGGGCAGGCGCCCGTCGGCCATGGATTTGACCGCCGGCTGCAGCTTGCCGAACACGGTCGCCCCGCCCTCGCCGTCGAGCATGTCGCCAGGGGCCAGGGCACGTTTGGCCGTCGCCACCACGTCGGCATTGAAACAGGTGGCCACGCCCGTCGGCTCGCCGCGCAGGCCGATGGAGGCGACGGAAAGGCCCAGTTCCAGGCCGATCATGTGCCATTTCTTGTAATTGCACATGTAGCGGCCGGAGGGGTCGGTGGTGACCTGATATTCCTCGAAACAGCGGCGGATATAGTCCGTATCGGCCTCGACACAGACCCAGACACCCTTGCGGATATCGTGGGGGATCGGCGTGCCGTCGGGGCGCAGGGAGGCAACGGCCTCGACCAGGCCCTTCTTTTCCAGAACCCCGCCCTCGTCGCGGGGGCGCATCAGGGTCGGGATGTCGTCGATGGATCCGGGCGGAAAGGCGAGGCCATCCTCGGGCGCTTCCAGCCCCGTCGCGTTGGCGATGGCGGCGGTCTCGATCGCCGGTTTGGAGCCGTCGAGGAAGGCGTTGAACATCTTGGGGTTGAGGCCCCCGGCCTGGGCCTGTTCGGCGGTCAGCCCCCAATGGTCCCACACGGTGTCCGGCGTCGATTCCCGGAAATGCGGCAGCCATTTGTGGCCGCGCCCGGCGGCCACCACGGGAAAGCCCGCCGTGCGCGCCCAGTCGACCAGCTCACAGGCCAGCGCCGGCTGATCCCCGTAGGCGAGCGAATAGATCACCCCGGCGTCCCCGGCCTTGGCCGCCAGCAGGGGGCCGCAGAAAGCATCGGCTTCGACCGTCACGTTGACGACATGCTTGCCGGCGGCGAAGGCCGCCAGGCAATGGTCGACCGCGGCCACGGGGTTGCCCGTGCATTCGACGATGATGTCGATGTCCGGATGAATGATCAGGGCCTGCCAATCGTCGGATAGATAGGTCTGGCCGGAGGCGAGGGCGGCGTCGAGCGAGGGCACGTTGGTGCGTGCCGCCGACCAGCCGACCCGGTCCAGATTGGCCCGCGCGTTGGCGGGGCTCAGATCGACCACGCCCGCGACGTGCACACCCGGCGTTTTCGGCGCCTGGGCCAGGTACATGGAGCCGAACTTGCCGGCGCCGATCAGACCGACGCGGATCGGCCGGCGTTCGGCCGCACGCCCCTTCAGCAGGGTGAACAGGTTCATGGATGTCTCCTCAACTTGCGTCACGCAATTCCAGGAGCCCCCCCGGGACCGGCAGTCTAATAACCCGGGCCCGACCGTCAATGATCAAAGTCACAGGATGAAGTCGCGGGTCGCGGCCCCCGCGGTCTCGTATCCACGCACCCGCAGTCCCCCCGTGGCGGCGTTGGCGGTCACGGCAAGCCGCGTGGTTGGGTTGAGGATCGGCGGGACGACCCAGTCGAAACCGTCTTCGACCCCGTCCCGGCTGGCTTCCATCCGGGCGAAGCGGCCCGGGCTGTCATAGCCCCGCGAGCGGCCCGTGAAGGGCCCCACGACCCAATGGTTGGCGATGGCGGCGCTGCCGCCGTCACGGATGAAGGCGTCGGTTTCCGTGCGCTCGATGACGCAGCCCTCATGGGGCGCCGTTCCCGACAGGGAGAAAAAGGCCGGCACCGCGATCGGCGTTTCGGTCAGCAGGGTTTTCGCCGCCTCGTAGGTTGGGCAGGTCTCGAAGGCCAGGCGCAACAGATGCGTCGGCGGCATCAGGCGCCGCCGCCACACCCGGGTCCGCTCGATCGCCCAGTCAAGCCAGCAACTGGTGGTGCACGTCTTCATGGGCGGCTGGTTGAGCGCCGCTGCGAAGCGCCCCGGCGCCATGGCCGTAGCCACGCCCACGAACCCCGGCCAGGTAACGTTGAGCCAGTCCCCCGCGCCGCCCCCCTGCCGTGCGACGATCACGTTGCGGCCCAGGCCGTGGAGCGGCCAGTCGAGGGTGCGCAGCATGCGATTGCCGCGGCCCGACGGCGGGCGGCCCACGGCCGTGGTGCACGACCATTCATAGCTGAGGTTCAGCATGTAGACCCCCGCGTGGTCCAATTGGGCCGCGCAGGCGTCGAGATCGGCGCGGTAGGGCGTCGGACAATCGGCGAGCCAGCGTTTGGTCAGCCGGTCACCCAGGCCCAGGAACAGGGGGCCGTAATGGTCGCGGCCCGCGCGGAACAGGTCCGTGAACCGCGCCCGTTCGGCCTCGGCCACGGCGGGCGGGCCGCCTTGCCCGGCGTCGACCAGGGGAATCACCGGAAGATCGGCGGGGGTGCTGAGGTCATCCATGGCCTGAATATATCCCGGAATGCCGTAAATTCGCGGAAATCGACGGTCGGGTCTTTTCAAATCCGCCCCAGTCTGGCATGTCCGCTTGTCCGCGCCGCCGTCCAGACTATAATTTCCCGCCTGAAACGGAGTTTCCATGATCCCGCGCTATTCCCGCCCCCAGATGGCCGCCATTTGGGAGCCCGCCAACAAGTTCCGCATCTGGTTTGAGATCGAGGCCCATGCCTGCGATGCGCAGGCCCAGTTGGGCGTGATCCCGAAAGAGGCCGCCCAGACCGTCTGGGAAAAGGGCAACAAGCCCTATGACGGCGCGCGCATCGACCGCATCGACGAGATCGAGCGCGAGACCAAGCACGACGTCATCGCCTTCACCACGGAACTGGCGGAGCATATCGGCGATGACGCCCGCTTCGTCCACCAGGGCATGACCTCATCGGACGTTTTGGACACCTGCCTGGCCGTGCAGTTGAAGCAGGCGGCGACGATCCTGCTCGACGACATCGACAAGGTTCTGGCGGCGCTGAAGACCCGCGCCCTGGAACACAAGATGACCCCGGTCATGGGCCGCAGCCACGGCATCCATGCCGAGCCGACGACCGTGGGCCTGAAGCTGGCGCGGTTTTATGCGGAATTCCAACGCGCGCGCTGGCGCCTGGAAAACGCGCGGGACGAAATCGCGACCTGCGCCATTTCCGGCGCGGTCGGCACCTTCGCCAACATCGACCCCTTCGTCGAGGAATACGTGGCCGAAAAGATGGGCCTGTCGCCGGAGCCGATTTCGAGCCAGGTCATCCCCCGCGACCGTCACGCCATGTTCTTCGCGACACTCGGCGTGGTCGCCGCCTCCATGGAAAATCTGGCCACGGAAATCCGCCACATGCAGCGCACGGAAGTGCGCGAGGCCCAGGAATATTTCGCGCCGGGGCAAAAGGGCTCCAGCGCCATGCCCCACAAGCGCAACCCGATCCTGACGGAAAACCTCACCGGCCTGGCGCGCATCGTACGCATGGCCGTGGTCCCGGCCCTGGAAAACGTGGCCCTGTGGCACGAACGGGACATCTCCCATTCGTCGGTCGAACGCATGATCGGCCCGGACGCCACGGTGACGCTCGATTTCGCCTTGTCGCGCTTGGCCAGCGTGGTCGAAAAGCTGGTCATCTATCCGGCCAACATGAAGGAACATATCGACAAGTTCGGCGGCATCCACGATGCCCAGCGCGTGTTGCTGTTCCTGACCCAAAAGGGTGTCAGCCGCGAGGACGCCTATCGCATCGTGCAGCGTAACGCCATGCGGGTGTGGAAAAGCTTCGGCATCGACCCGGACGATCCGGACAAGCCGGCCCATCTCGATGCCGAGGACGAACAGGCGCAGTCCTATGACAACCGCCTGATGTTCTTCCTGGAACGGGACGACGACATCAAACGGCTCCTCAAGCCCGAGGAACTGAACGCTCTGTTCGAGGTCTCGTCCCTGGCCTATCACTCGGCCCAGGTCGATACCGTGTTCCGCCGGGTGTTCAGCGAATAGATCGGGGCTTCAGGAATGCCGGACCAGCCCGACGCCCTGCCCGGCTTTCCGATGAAATACATCGTGTTCGGCTCACCCCGGGGCGACGCCCCCGTGCTGTTCCCCCACGCCTTCACCCATAGCTGGGTGGCGGGCGAACTGCGTCCCCTGAAGGCCGTGTCGGCGGGATTTGTCGAGATGGATGCGGAGGGAAATATCCGCTGCTTCGGCCATTCCAGCAGCCTGAACCTGGCATCGCGCGGCGAAACGGACACAAACCTCGTGCGCCGTCACCTGAAAGGCGACGGCCGCTAGCCGGGCAGGCAGGGATTGCCGGATTTCACCCGGCAATGACGGAGAAAAATTATTCGCTTTTGATCTGCTCGGCCGCCGTATGCAGCAGGTCGTCGAGCTTGCGCCGGATCTGATCTTCGGTGATCGCCAGGCCGCGTTCTTCGATATCGGCCATGACCTTGCGAACCACGTCGTCGATGCCCGGTTCGTCCAGATCGGACAGAACCACCTCGCGGGCGTAGGCATCGGCATCGGAGCCTTTGAGCCCGAAAGCCTCGGCCAGCCACAAACCCAGCAGCTTATTGCGCCGGGATTCCGCCTTGAACCGCTGTTCTTCGTCCAACTGGTACTTGGCTTCGTAACCTTTTTCCCGGTCCTTGAAGGCGTCCGACATGTCCTGGGCTCCCGTTTTGGCCAATGAGTAGATGGAGTTCGTTGCGCTTATTTACGCGGGTTGGCGCGTCATCGCAACAACCGGCGCAACATTAGCGGCAACGGCTGGCGCATTCCGCCCGCAGGCTATATGTAACCATCATGTGCACACTCGTCATTTTGCGCCGCCCGGGCCACGACTGGCCGCTGATCATCGCCGCCAACCGCGACGAAATGGCCGACCGGGTTTCGGACCCGCCGGGCCGCCATTGGCCGGACGCCCCCCATGTCATCGCCGGGCGGGACAGAACCGCCGGCGGCACCTGGCTGGGCGTCAACGACGACCGCCTGGTGGCCGGCGTGCTCAACCGCCATGGCTCCCTGGGTCAGGAAGACGGCAAGCGATCGCGCGGCGAATTGCCGCTGGAAGCCCTGAGCCATGCCGAAGCCGCCGAGGCCGCCGAGGCGCTCGGCCATCTCGACGGCCGCGCCTATCGGTCGTTCAACCTGATCGTGGCCGACGTCAACACCGCCTTCTGGATATCCGGCAACGGCGAAAACCCTCGGGTTTCGGTCGAAGAAATCCGACCGGGCCTGTCGATGATCACGGCCTATGACCTGAACGACAGGTCGTCGGCCCGTATCGACCACTACGCCCCCCTGTTCGAGGCGGCGGCGCCGCCCGAGCCAGCCCAAGGGGCCGGCGGCTGGGACGCCTGGGTCGCCCTGATGTCCGAATTCAAGGAATGGCAAGGCGGCGGCGAGCGCGATTCCATGTCCTTCACCACGGATTTCGGCTTCGAAACCGTGTCGTCGTCGCTGATCGCCCTGCCGACCCCCGCCGATTCGGCCCTGAAACCCCAATGGCTGTTCTGCGCCGGGCGGCCCCAGGCGGGCAAATTCCTGCCGGTTACCGGCTGATCCCCTATTCAGTTGAGGATGGCCCCGGACGCTGCTATATAGCGGCCTTAATCCCTCCCCCGCAGACCACTTCCATCCTAGGAAGCGCGCCACAAAGGGGAACTTCACGAGGGCCCAAACCCATGGCACGACGCAGACAGATTTACGAAGGCAAGGCAAAGGTGCTTTTCGAAGGACCGGAGCCCGGAACCATCGTCCAGTACTTCAAGGACGACGCGACCGCCTTCAACAACCAGAAAAAAGGCACCATCACCGGCAAGGGGGTGCTGAACAACCGGATTTCCGAGTATTTGATGCTTCGCCTCGGCGAGATCGGCGTCCCGACCCACTTCGTGCGGCGGCTCAACATGCGTGAGCAGCTGGTTCGCGAAGTCGAGATCATCCCCGTCGAAATCATCGTGCGCAACGTCGCCGCCGGCACGTTCTCCAAGCGCTTCGGCATGGAGGAAGGCACGGCCCTGCCGCGCTCGATCGTCGAATACTGCTACAAGTCGGACGAACTGGGCGATCCCCTGATCGCCGAGGAACACGTCACCGCCTTTGGCTGGGCGACGCCGCAGGACATGGACGAGATCATGGCCCTGTCCTTGCGCATCAACGATTACCTGTCGGGCCTGTTCATGGGCATCGGCCTGAAACTGGTCGATTTCAAGCTGGAATTCGGCCGCCTGTGGGACAACGACCAGACCATGCGCATCGTGCTGGCGGACGAAATCAGCCCCGATTCCATGCGCCTGTGGGACGTCCTGACCAACGAAAAGATGGACAAGGACCGGTTCCGCCGCGACCTCGGCAATGTCGCGGAAGCCTATCAGGAAGTCGCCCGGCGCCTCGGCATCCTGCCGGAATCGGGCCCCGTCGACATGAAGGAACCGGAGACCGTTCAGTAAGATGAAAGCACGCGTTCACGTTACCCTGAAATCCGGCGTTCTCGACCCGCAAGGCAAGGCCGTGCAGCATTCGCTGGCCGGGCTCGGCTTCGACGGCGTCAACGACGTGCGCCAGGGCAAGTACATCGAACTGGAACTGGCCGAGACCGACCCTGCCAAGGCCAAGGAAACCGTGGAAGCCATGTGCCAGAAGCTTCTGGCCAACACGGTGATCGAAAACTTTTCCGTCGATATCGCCGAAGGCTGATCGCCCGCCATGCCGTCCAATACGAAAGCCGCCGTCATCGTCTTTCCCGGCTCCAACTGCGACCGTGACATGAAGGTCGCGCTGGAAGCCGTCATGGGAACGGACGTGATCATGCATTGGCACCGCGACACCGAATTGCCCGACGTCGATCTGATCGCCGTGCCGGGCGGGTTCAGCTATGGCGATTATCTGCGCTCCGGCGCCATGGCCGCCAATTCGCCGGTCATGCGCACGGTGGTGGAACGCGCCAACAAGGGCGTGCCCGTGCTGGGCGTGTGCAACGGCTTTCAGGTGCTGACCGAGGCCGGGCTGCTGCCCGGCGCCCTGATGCGCAACGCGGGCCTGAAATTCGTGTGCAAGGACGTGTGGCTCAAGGTCGAAAACACCGATACCCCCTTCACCGGCGCCTATACGGCCGATCAGGTGATCCGCATTCCCGTCGCCCATCACGACGGCAATTATTTCGCCGACGACGCGACCCTGGACCGCCTTGAAGGCGAAGGCCGCGTCGCCTTCCGCTACTGCGATCCCAAGGGGGCGATCGCCGAGGGCGCCAATCCCAACGGCAGCCGCAACAACATCGCCGGCATCGTCAACGACGCCGGCAATGTGCTGGGCATGATGCCGCACCCCGAACGCCTGGCCGAAGCAGCACTCGGCGGCACCGACGGCAAGCCCCTGTTCGACGGGCTTGTGGCTGCGCTCCACTAAGTCCGGCCGTTCCTGCCGACCCTTAAAGGAGGGTCACGAGATGCTGAACCTTCGGCCCGTCGTGCACCTTCTGGGGCTGCTGGCCTGTTTCGTGGCGGTGCTTCTGTGCATTCCCGCCCTGACCGACGCCATCTACCACGATCAGGACTGGAAGCCGTTCGTAACGGCGGCCCTGGTGACCGGCTTCATCGGCTTCGGCGCAGCCATCGCGTCCTGGCCCAAGGACGGCCTCCAGCTCAACCTGCGCCAGGCGTTCCTGGTCACGGCCCTTGGCTGGGTCACCGTGGCGGCCATCGCCGCGATCCCGTTCCTGGGCTTGGGCGTCAGCATGACCGACGCGGTGTTCGAATCCATGTCCGGGATCACCACCACGGGGTCCACCATCCTGACCGGCCTGGACCACCTGCCGCCGGGAATTTTGCTGTGGCGCGCGATCCTGCAATGGCTGGGTGGCATCGGGATCATCGCCATGGCGATCCTCATGCTGCCGCTGATGCGCGTCGGCGGCATGCAGCTGTTCAAGATCGAAAGTTCGGACACCGGCGAGAAGTTCAGCGCCAACGCCTTCCAGATGGTCATCTACCTGATGGCTTTCTACACCCTGCTGACCGTGCTGTGCGCCTTCCTGTACTTCATCTTCGGCATGTCCCTGTTCGACGCCGTGACCCATGCCATGGCGACCGTATCGACGGGCGGCTATTCGACCCATGACGCGTCCTTCGGCTTTTTTCAGAACCCGGCCCTGCACTGGATCGCGACCCTGTTCATGGCCGCCGGCGCGGTCCCGTTCTATCTGTACATCAAGGCCGCGCGGGGCGCGCCGGGCCAGTTGGTCACCGACGAACAGGTGCACGGCTTCATCGCCCTTCTGGTTGTCGTCAGCGTCGGTCTGGCCGGCTGGATGACCTGGGAGCGCGGCATCGACTTTCCCGCGGCCCTGACCCTGGCCGTGTTCAACGTGACCTCGGTCGTCACCACCACCGGCTTCGCCACCGACGACTACACGACCTGGGGCCCCGGCGGGGTCGGCGTGTTCCTGGCGCTGATGTACATCGGCGGCTGTTCGGGATCGACCTCGGGTGCCATCAAGATCTATCGCCACCAGATTCTCTACAAACTGGTGCGCGCCCATGTGAAGCGCCTGTTCAGCCCCAATCGGGTGATCACGCTGACCTACAACGGCGCCCCCGTGCCCGACGACGTGCCCTATTCGATCCTCGCCTTCCTGGCCGTGTTCGTGGCGACCATCGCCGTGTTCACGGTGGCGCTGTCGTTTTTGGAGTTGGATATCCTGACGGCCTATTCAGCGACCGTGACCGCGATCACCAACGTCGGCCCGGGCCTGGGCCCGATCATCGGCCCGTCCGGCACGTTCGAGCCCCTGCCCGACGCGGCCAAGTGGATTTTGACCCTGGCCATGCTGGCCGGGCGGCTTGAGGTTCTGGCCCTGCTGGTGATGTTCGACCGGGACTTCTGGCGCTACTGAGAAAGGGCGGGACGAAGCCGCCCCGTCACGCCGTTTCGAAGGCTTCCTGGATTTCCGCCCGCAGCATTTCCTGTTCCTGGTCGTCGATGCGGAACTCGATGGCGGCGCCCTTGTTCGTCAGGCGCGAGACGACCCCGGGAAGCTCCCCCAGCCCGTCGACCCGCAGACCGACGCTGTCGCCTTCGGCAAAGGAATGTTCGACCCGCCCCAGGATTCCGGAAAACTCGACCTGGGCCCCTTGTTTGGAGATGTCGCGAAGCAGGCCTGCCCGGGTCTCTGCGGGGGATGAAACGAAAATGAGTTCGGTGATATCAAACCGGCGTGCGGCGCGGCGTTCTTCAGGCATATGTCGGATCCCCATATCGGAAAATGGCTGATCCCCTCTCAAGCAGACACGATTTTACACCAATCAACCCCGCACCGCCACCGCGCGCCAGATCACGCCGTCAGCAGGTTCATCAGCGGGCGGATATCGTCCGCCTTGTCCAGGTCGGCGACGAAGGCCTTGACCTTGGCCGCCTTCGCCGCGCCCAGAACCGGCGTGGCAAGCGCATCGTATTTGCGTTCCAGGTCCGCCGCCGAAACGGGGTTTTCCGGGCTGCCCCGGCGGTTGCGTTCCGTATGGGACAACTCCCGCCCGTCCTTGGTCCGGACCGTGACGCGCGCCATGTGGCGGGCGCCGGGGCCCTGGGCGTCGATGTCGGGGTCGGTCTCGGCCTGAATGCGATCGATGAAGGAAAGAACCTTGGGGTCCTTGATACGGTCGTCCGTGAACTGGGCGGTGAAGGCCTCGCCGTCCAGCGCGATCACGGCGAGCCCGTAATACAGGTTCATCTGCGCCGCCGTGATGCTCTGCGCCTTGTAGGGCCAGGCGCAATGGACATAGGTCGCGTGGCTGACATGAGCGGTGATCCCGGCGATGTCCTCGGCGGCCAAGTCGTTGTCGGTCATCACGGCGCGCAGGGCATCAAGCGCGCCGTGAATACTGGTCACCGTGGCATGGGGCTTGAAGCCCGTGTTCAGCACTTCCCACTGCATGTCCTGGCCGGGCATCAGGCCTTGCACGGCGCGGTCGATATTGGCCGTACCGGCGAAGGCGGCGAGAAAGCCGCCGTACTCCGCTTCGACCATGTCGGAAATACCGGTGAAGCCCTTGGCCGCCAGTTCGGCGCCGCGAACCCCGGCCTCGGCCGCCCGGCCCGAATGCAGGCGCTTGACCATGGCCCCTTCCTGGGCCGCCATGAGCCCGGCGCCGAGCGAACCCGCAATGCCCAGCGCATTTGCCGTCGCGGCCGCGTCCAGCCCCATCATGCGCGCCGCCGTGGCGGCGGCGACCAGCGGGCCGACCGTGCCCTGGGGGTGGAAGCCGCGCAACAGAAGGTCCGTCCCGGCGGCAGCCCCGACCCGGCAGGCGACCTCGTAGCCCGCCGCCATGGCCGTCAGGACCAGCGCCCCAGGGACCCCGGCGCGGCGCGTGCCGAGCAGGCGTTCGCCCATGTTGAGCGCCACCGGCACGGCGATGGAATTGGGATGGGTGATGGCGTCGCGGTGGATGTCGTCCATCTCGAACGCATGACCCGCCGTGGCGTTGACCAACACGGCATTGGCCACGGGCACCATGCGCAGCATGCCGATCAGGGACGCTTCGGGCGTGCCGCCGTCGGCATCGACCAGATCCGCGACCATGCGGGTCCAGGGCAAGGTCGCTCCGTGCAGGCAGCAGGCGAGGCCGTCGAGCACCGCGAGCTTCAGATGCGCAACGACGGCCGGGGGCAGGTCATCGAACGAAAGGCCGGCGGCGAAGTCGGCGAGCACGACCGTGGGGCCGTCGGTCGCGACGGTTCCATCCTTCATCGGGGGCCTGCCCCTATTGCCGGACAACGACGCCGCCGCGCGGGCCGGTGTTGAGCTGGTTCAACATTTCCGGCGCCACCGGGCGGCCTTCCGGAGTGATCATCCAAATGCGCAGCATCAGGCGTTTGCGATCGGCCTCGGCATGGTCTTCGAACTGCTGGCGGGAATGCAGCGTCGTGCGGTTGTTGAGAATCTGAAGATCGCCCGGCTCCAACATCATGTCCAGGCGCAGGTCCGGGCGCTGCGACAGTTCACGGAAATAATCGATGGCTTCCTGCTGCGCCGGCGTCAGCGGATGGCCGGACTTCTCGGCGCCGAGTTCAAGCTGGCGCTTGTTGTAGCGGCAGGCCAGCGCGCCCTTGTAATAGGAAAACACGGGGATGCGCTGCTGGGTGACCTCCGCCATGTTGCCGGTCTTGGCCGCCAGATCGACGTGGAAGCCGTCACACAGGGGGTCGATCAGGTCCGGGCGGGTATTGAGGATTTCATTGTAGATGGTGGTGGCCGACACCACGGAACTCTCGCCGCCGGATTTGGCCCGGCGCACGCACATCAGGCCGACCACGTCGCAGCTGTCCGTATGGGGCGGCAGATCGAGCGAGGTGCGGTAAAACCGCACGCCGGACAGATAAGGGTCGGGGCCTTCGAACTTGTCGCCGTGGTCCCTGACCTGGCCGATCAGATCACCTTCTTTGTTCTGGACGATGCCGGTGCCGAGATACTGGCCGATCCCCCAGACAATCATCTTCAGATCGTCCAGTTCATAGCGCTGGGGGTCCAGCCCGCGGATCACTTGGAAGCCGCGGCCGTACTGAATTTCATCGAACATATCGTCCAGAACCGGACCCAGGGTCGGCAGGGGGAAGGCATCCCGGGGGAAACCAAGGGCCCCGCCCGCCGCCTTGACCGTTGCCAGCGCCGCATTCAATTCGGCGACATGGGCGTCGCTCAGCATCAGGGTCCATGCTGCCGGATCGGGATAATCCGCCGTACGCCAGGCGGAGGCGTCGGTTACGGGCGTGCGCAGGATCTCGGTCATGGATGGTTTTCTCCTATTTTTCTGCCGGTCTCGGACATTCCACCCCCGGCTGGGCGGCGGAACATTGTATACAATCTGCCACCCCCTGGAGACAACAGCTTTACGTTCGGACCGGCGCCGCGACCGCGTGTGCTGGCCCGCCCGCCCGGCTTTGGCCATAATCCCCGCCTAAATATCGGTGCCCCAGCGCCGCCCTTCACGGAGACCGCTATTCCATGCTGCTGCCGATATCCGATTCCAACCCCCGGCACCGCATTTCCTTTCAATACGTGACCGTGGGACTGATCGCGGTCTGTGTCGCCGTGTTCCTGTGGCAGGCAAGCCTGGACCCGCGAAGCGCTCAGGAAGCGGTCTTCGCCCTCGGCACCATCCCCGCCGTGGTGTTCGACGAACGGACCCTGCCGCCGCAATTGTCCTGGATTCCGGCAGAGATGACCCTGGTGACCTCCATGTTCCTGCACGGCAGCTGGATGCATCTGATCGGCAACATGCTCTACCTCTGGATTCTCGGCGACAATGTCGAGGACTGCATGGGCCATGTCCGCTTTCTGGTGTTCTATCTGGTCTGCGGCCTGGCCGCCGTGACGACCCACATGCTGATCGATACCGGATCGACCGTGCCGCTGGTCGGTGCCTCGGGCGCGATTTCCGGCGTCATGGGGGCTTATCTGCTGCTGCATCCGACGGCGCGGATCAACATCCTGATCTGGGTCCTGATCTTCGTGCGCATCGTGCCCGTGCCGGCCGGGATCGCGCTGGCCGCCTGGATCGGCCTGCAGGTCGTGAGCGCCGCCGGGGACCCGGGCACGGGCGGCGGCGTCGCTTTCTGGGCCCATATCGGCGGGGCCGTCGCCGGCATGATTCTGGTGCCGTTCTTCAAGGACCGGGACGTCCCGTTGCTGGCCGGCGTCGGCGGCCGGCCGGGACCGGTGCGGGCCGAAAACGGCCCGAAAATCCGTCTGCGCCGGCCCGGATCCCGGCCGGTCAAACGTCCCTGGCGCTAGGATCACCACCTTAATCAAGGAAATCCCCGCCGGGAGCCCCTTCCCGGCCGATAAAACATTGCCAAACGGCTGGGATTTGCTAAGAAGTCGGGCCATGAACGCTCCCCAGAATTCCCCGGAAATCACGCCTGAAATCGTCGCCGAGCATGGCCTGAGCCCTGCCGAGTACGAAAAGGTTCTGGAAATCCTCGGCCGCGCGCCGAACCTGACGGAACTGGGCATCTTTTCCGTCATGTGGTCGGAGCATTGCTCCTATAAATCCTCGAAGAAATGGCTGAAAACCTTGCCGACCGACGGCAAACGCGTGATCTGCGGCCCCGGCGAGAACGCCGGCGTGATCGATATCGACGACGGCCAGGCCGCCATCTTCAAGATGGAAAGCCATAACCACCCCAGCTTCATCGAGCCCTACCAGGGGGCGGCGACGGGCGTGGGCGGCATTCTGCGCGACGTGTTCACCATGGGCGCGCGGCCCGTGGCCAACCTGAACGCGCTGCGCTTCGGATCGCCCGATCACCCCAAGACCCGCCATCTGGTGGCGGGCGTGGTCGCCGGCGTCGGCGGCTACGGCAACTGCGTCGGGGTGCCGACCGTGGGCGGCGAATGCGAATTCCACCCCGGCTACAACGGCAACATCCTGGTCAACGCCATGACCGTGGGCGTCGCCGACCAGGACAAGATTTTCTATTCCGCCGCCACGGGGATCGGCAATCCGATCATCTATGTGGGCTCCAAGACCGGACGCGACGGCATCCACGGGGCGACCATGGCCTCGGCCGAATTCACGGATGATTCGGACGAAAAACGCCCGACCGTTCAGGTCGGCGACCCGTTCACGGAAAAGCTTTTGATCGAAGCCTGCCTGGAGCTGATGTCGACGGACATGATCGTGGCGATCCAGGACATGGGGGCCGCGGGCCTGACGTCTTCCAGCTTCGAGATGGCGTCCAAGGGTGGCACCGGGGTCGAGCTGGACCTGGATCAGGTCCCGCAGCGCGAAACCGGCATGACGGCCTATGAAATGATGCTGTCGGAAAGCCAGGAGCGCATGCTGCTGGTGCTCAAGCCCGGGCGCGAAGACGACGCCCGCAAGATTTTCGACAAGTGGGAACTGGATTTCGCCGTGGTCGGCAAGCTGACCGACACGGGCCATATGGTGCTGCGCCACAAGGGCGAAATCGTCGCCGATCTGCCCATCGACCCGCTGGCGCTGGCCAGCCCCGAATACGACCGGCCCTGGGTTCCGACGCCGAAACAGGCGGAGATCACGCCCGGCGACCTGGAAAAAGACATCGCTCCCCTGGATGCGCTCAAGACCTTGATGGGCTGCCCCCATCTGGCCTCCAAGCGCTGGATCTGGGAACAGTACGACCACATGGTCATGGGCGACACCATCGGACGGCCGGGCGGCGACGCCGGGGTGGTCCGCGTGCACGGCACCAAGAAGGCGCTGGCCATGACGTCGGACTGCACGCCGCGCTATTGCTTGGCGGATCCGATCGAAGGCGGCCGTCAGGCCGTGGCCGAAGCCTGGCGCAACCTGGTTTCCGTCGGCGCCAAGCCCATCGCCATTACCGACAACATGAACTTCGGCAATCCGGAACGCCCGGAAATCATGGGCCAGTTCGTCGGCTGCATCGACGGCATCCGCGAAGCCTGCGTGGCACTCGACTTCCCCGTCGTGTCCGGCAACGTGTCGCTGTACAACGAAACCAACGGCACGGGCATCCCGCCGACGCCCACCATTGGCGGCGTCGGGCTGTTGAAGGACGCGGCTAAGCGGGTCGGCGCCGCCCTTCCGGGCGACGGACAGACCCTGGTCCTGATCGGCGAGACCAAAGGCCATCTGGGCCAGTCGATCTACCTGCGGGAGATCGAAGGCCGCGAGGCCGGATCCCCGCCGCCGGTCAACCTGGGGGTCGAGCGGCGCACCGGTGATTTCGTGCGCTCCCTGATCGAAACGGGCCAGATCAGCGCCTGCCACGACCTGTCCGACGGCGGCTTGCTGGTGGCGCTTGCGGAAATGGCGCTCTCGGGCGACCTGGGCGCCGACATCGCCCTGCCTGACGGCGTCCATGCCACCGCCTTCCTGTTCGGCGAAGACCAGGGACGCTATCTGGTCACCACCGGCAATGCGGCGGCGCTTGTCGCCGCGGCCCGCGACACGGGCGTGCCGGCGCTGGTTCTCGGCACCTGCGGCGGCGATCAGATCGCAGTGAAGGGCCACGGCGAGGCCGCCCTGGCGGACCTGCGGCGCATCCACGAATCCTGGATGCCGACCTATATGGCCGCTCCGCAAGCCTAGTTGCGTCGATTCCGGGCACGCCTACTGTTGACCTCGGGCCACGGGCACGCCATATCATCACTCAATGGATTGCTGAACTTGGGGAACCCACCATGGCCATGGCCGCCGGCGAAATCGAAACGCTTATCCGGGAAGGAATTCCGGGTGCGGAAGTGACCATCGAAGATCTGCGCGGTGACGGGGATCATTACCTTGCCGTCGTCGTGTCCGAAGCCTTTCGGGGCAAATCCCGCGTTCAGCAGCACCAGATGGTCTATCAGGCGCTTCAGGGCCGCATGGGCAACGAACTGCATGCCCTTGCCCTACAAACGTCGGCCCCGGCCGACTGAATTCCAAGGCCGTCGCAGGCGATTCGCCCGGTGTCTTAATTCCCGGGCCCAACGAAAGGACATACAGATGAGCGAGAATCCGGTTTTCGCCCAGATCAAGCAGGAAGTAGACGACAACGACGTGGTGCTGTTCATGAAAGGCACGCCGATGTTCCCGCAGTGCGGTTTTTCCGCCGCCGTGGTGCAGGCGCTGTCGGCCATCGGTGTCAAGTTCAAGGGCGTCAACGTCCTGGACGACATGGAAATTCGCGAAGGCATCAAGGCCTATACCAATTGGCCGACCATCCCCCAGCTTTACGTGAAGGGGGAATTCGTCGGCGGCTGCGACATCATCCGGGAGATGTATGAAACCGGCGAGTTGAAGCAGCTCCTGGACGAAAAAGGCGTTGAAAACGCCGCTTGAATTTCGTCTTATTTGTTCGGGTTTAATCACCCCATAAAAATGAGGCCCCCGAGTTTCCAGGGAGGGCTTGAGGGAAGGGCCGCCGTTTGGCGGTCCTTTTCCGTTGGGGATCGTCCTTCCCGCCGGCCTGACGGCCGCGC
>PALN01000095.1 GCA_002706405.1 Rhodospirillaceae bacterium
CATTTGCGTGCCGGCGGAATGCCGGACATAGGCCGCAAAAGCGGCCGCCACAATGCCCTTTGGCCTCGCCATGGGTCAAGGACAATAGATTTCCGGATAGCCCCCCATTCGGCCGTTGAATAACATATATTGGTGTCGTCGGGGCCGTTGACCAGGGTCTTTTAGCGGTGCTCGGCGGCTTTGGCGATTCCGGGGCGCGCAAATGCAAGCGCAGCGGTATGATCTTAAGCGCTGGATCTGTGTGTACGCGCGGCCTGTCGGGCGGAACGGGTGGGGACGTGAAAATCCCGATCCCATGCCGCCATGTGCCGCGTCTTGACGGCGCACGGGCAGGGGAGTACCAGCGCAGACAGGGACGGGCGTGACGGCACGACACGAAATGAGCGCGATGACGGAACAGCCCAACGGACTATTTAAGACGGCGATCAAGGATCCCGCGGTGCGCCTTGCCGCGTTGGGCGGCGCATTGGCGGGTGCCGTGCTGGTGCTTGCGGTCGTGCTGATCTCGGGCGGCGGACAAGAGGATGCCCCGCGCCCGCGCGAGTATTCGCCTTCGGAACAGGCCCAGGTCGCGCCGATGATGGCCCCGGCCCCGCGCCATGTCGCACAACCGTCGGCGGCGCCGGAGATGACTCGCCGGTCGGTCCAACCGACGGCCGACACCTATCCCACGCTGCCCGTCGCCCGTGTCGATGAGGCGGCGGAACCGACCGAACCGCTCGCACCGGTGGAGCCGGTCGCGGCCGAGCCGGCCGTTGCGCCGGAGAAAACTCCGGAAACCGCCGCTTTGGCGCCGCTGCCCAAGGCCGCGCCGCCGCCACTGGCGGCCAAGCCGCTGATCGCCATTGTGATCGACGACATGGGGGTCGATCAGCGCCGTTCGGCCCGCGCCATGAAGCTGCCGGCCAAGGTGACCCTGTCGTTCCTGCCGTATTCCCGTGATCTGAAGAAGCAGGTGGCCGAAGCCGCCGCCCTGGGCCACGAAATCATGCTGCACGTCGCCATGGAGCCGGAAAGCGCGGAGGCCGATCCCGGCCCCAACGTGCTGCTGACCGGCACGCCGGAAGCGGAACTGCTGGTGAATCTGCGCTGGAACCTGGATCAGATGATCGGTTACCACGGCATCAACAACCATATGGGCAGCCGCTTCACCCGCGATCTGGCGGGCATGCGCGTGGTCATGAAGGAATTGAAGGCGCGCGGGCTGTTTTTCCTGGATTCCGTGACCAGCCGCGACAGCGTCGGGGCCAAGACCGCCCAGGAAGCGGGGGTGCCCTTCGCCACCCGCGACATTTTCATCGATCACAAGGACGACACGGCCTTCGTCCACAAACAGCTGGCCAAGGTCGAAGCCAAGGCCCGCAAACACGGGGTCGCCATCGCCATCGGCCACCCCCGCGACATCACGTTGCGGGCGCTGAAGCTCTGGCTGACAAAGGTTCAGGCCGAGGGATTCGAACTGGTCGGGGTGTCGCGCGTGCTGCACAAACCGGCGTCGGCGCAGCCGAGCCTGTCGGGAACCTCTGGCTAGCCCGCGAACTTGACCGCTTCCTCGGCCGCGCGGATAAGCGCCCGGGATTTGTTGACGCTTTCCTGGTATTCGCCTTCGGGGCTGGAATCATGAACCACGCCGCCGCCGGCCTGGACGTACATGGTGTCGTCCTTGACCACGGCCGTGCGCAGGGCAATGCAGCTGTCCATGTCGCCGTCGGCGCCGAAATAGCCGATGCAGCCGGCATAGACGCCGCGCCGCACGTTCTCCAGCTCGTCGATGATTTCCATGGCGCGGACCTTGGGCGCGCCGGATACCGTGCCCGCCGGAAAGCCCGCGTAGAGGGCGTCCAGGGCGTCCAGTTCCGGCTTCAACGTGCCCTCGACGTTGGAGACGATGTGCATGACGTGGGAATAGTTCTCGATGTTGAACTGCTCGGTCACCTTGACCGTGCCGGTTTCCGCCACGCGGCCCACGTCGTTGCGGCCCAGGTCGAGCAGCATCAGGTGTTCGGCCAGTTCCTTGGGGTCGGTCAGCAGGTCGTTGGCCAGTTCCTGATCCTCGGCCGCGTCCTTGCCGCGCCGACGGGTGCCGGCGATGGGCCGGATGGTGACCTTGCCCTCGCGCATGCGGACCAGGATTTCCGGGCTCGATCCGACGATGGCGAAGCCGCCGAAATCCAGGAAAAACAGGAACGGCGACGGATTGAGCCGGCGAAGTGCGCGGTAAAGCGCGAAAGGCGGATAGGGGAAGGGCACGGAAAAACGCTGCGACAGCACGACCTGAAACACGTCGCCGGCCTTGATGTATTCCTTGCCCTTTTCGATCATGGCGTGGAAATCGCCCGGCGTCATGTTGGACGCCGGAGTCAGTGCCGGTACGTCCTGTTCCGGATGGGCGCGCGCGGCCTCGGGCAGGGGGGTGTCGAAGTCACCGACGATGCGGCGCAGCCGTTCCACGGCGATGCCGTAGGCGTTCTGCGCATCCACGCCGTCCCGGGGCCAGACCGGGGTGAAGATGGAAATCACGTCCTTGATGGTATCGAACACGGCCATCACGGTCGGGCGGATGAACACGCCGTCCGGAATGCCCAAGGTATCCGGGTTGGTGTCCGGAATATCCTCGACCAGGCGCACCGTGTCATAGGCGGCATAGCCGACCAGCCCGGCACTCATGGGCGGCAGGCCGTCGGGCAGGTCAATTCGGGATTCCGCGACCAACGAGCGCAGGGACGCGATGGCGCCCTCGGCCTCGGCGACCGGGCAGGGGGCGAAGGCATCTTCCTTGTCCAGGGCGTCGCGGTTGATTTCCGCCGTGTTGCCCTGGCACCGCCAAATCAGGTCCGGCTCCAGCCCGATGAAGGAATAGCGGCCGCGCACGGCGCCGCCCTCGACGCTTTCCAGCACGAAGCTGTAGGGCTTGCCCCGCGCCAGCTTGAGGAACGCCGACACGGGCGTTTCCACGTCGGCCACCAGCGACGTCCAGACGACCTGCGGCTCACCGCGGTCATAAGCCTCGGCAAAGCCGTTAAATGCGGGTTCGAACTTCATCGGTCTGCGCTTCCGACCGGGCCGGCCTAATTGGCCGCCGGCGTCGCGCCGGGGTTCAGCACTTGGCGGAGAACGTCCTCGTGGACGGTCACGCCCAGGTCCTTGCGCAGGGCGCCGGCCAATTGGGTGACGACATCGTCCCTCAGCACCGCCGCCAGTTCCTGACCGATGGCATCAACACCGGCCTTGTCAGCGGCCGGATCGGCCGGGGTCACGGATTTCAGGCGGGAGATGTAATATCCGTCGTCGGCGCGGGTCACCTTGGCCTCACCCATCTTCAGGGTGAAGATGTCCTGCAGCAATTGCCCGGGAATGCCGGACTGGTTGCCGGGGGTGTAGCGTTTCAGGCTCTCGGTTTCCGCATAGGCAGCCCCCGCGTCGTCCGCGACGGACTTGGCATCCTCGACCGTCTTCAGGCGTTCCGCCAACTGATTGGCGAAAGCCAAGGCTGCGTCCCGCTTGCGTTCGGCGATAACGGCGGCCTTGACCTGATCCTTGACCGTCTCATAGGGGCGAAGTGCCGGTTTGGTCACCTTGTCCACGCGCAGCACGAAGAAGGCCTCGTCGCCCATTTCGCGGAGCGTGGAATCGGTGCCTTCCTCGGTTTCAAAGGCGGCGGACACGATGGCCGTGCCGCCTTCCGGGAGGCCGGCCGCCGGCTTGCCGTCGGGGCCGTTTCCATCGGAATCCAGGGCCGCGATCTTTACCGCCTTGATGCCCATGTCCTCGGCGATGTTTTCGATGGCCAACCCCTTTCCCAGGTCGTCTTCCATGCGGTTGACCTTGGTGTAGAGGGCATCAATGGCACGTTCATGGGCAATCGTCGCGCGCAGCTTTTCCCTGACTTCGTCCAGGGTGGCGACATGGGCGGGCGTGATCCCGCGCACCTTGACGATATAGAACCCGATGCCGCCGGGACCGGGCAGGGGGGGCGTCAGGCCGCCGGCCGGGGCCGCGAAGGCGGCGTCGGCGATTTCCGTCAGGACCTCGTCACGGCTGACCGTCCCCAGGTCCGTGCCTGCCTCATCCATGCCGGCGAATTCCTTGGCCACATCAAGGAACGGACGGCCTTCGGACAGGGCCTTGGCGGCCTTGTCGGCGCTGTCCTTATCGGTCAGGACTATCTGCGACAGGGTCCGCTTCTCCGGCGTACCGAGGGAATCAGCCTGTTCCTTGAAGGCCTTTTCCACGTCCTCATCGGTCACCCCGGCGGGGTCCGTCAGGTCCTTGGTGCTCAGCATGGCCAAGGTCACGGCGCGGTATTCCGGCGCGGTGAAGGCGGCGGGGTTGGTCTTGTGATAGGCGCGCAGTTCGACTTCCGTCGGCTCGCTGGTGACCTGCGCGGCGGCGTCGGTGACGAACAGGGTTTCCGCCGTGCGGGATTCTTCGCGGTACCGGTAGAAGGTTTCAGTCAGCGCGTCGGGGGCCACGACCCCGACCTCAACCGTGTCGAGCAGTTGGCCGCGGGCCAGCTCCCGCCGGGCACGTTCCAGGAAATCCTGCTCGGTCAGCCCGAACTGATAGAGCATGCTTTGGAACTTCTGCCGGTCGAATCCGCCGGCGCCCAGGTTGCTGCGGAAGGCATTGGAGGACCGCACAGCGTCGCGCACCAGGTTGTCGGACACGGCGATGTCCATGTCCTGCGCCGCCTTGGTCAGCAGGATGTCGTTGATCAACTGGCCCAACACGGATTGCGGCAGCCCCAGAAGACGCGCCGTTTCCGGCGTCAGCTGTCCGGCAAAGCGCGGGTTCAGGCGCGCCATCTCGCGGCGGACCTCGGTCTCCACGTCGCGGCGCGACAATTTGTTGTCGGCAACCTCGGCGACGGTCTGTTCATCGGGACGGAACTGGACCATGTCGCCGATGCCCCAGGCACCAAAACTGATGACAAGCAGGCCGAGGATGATCTTGACGACGAACGAGCCGGTCTTTTCGCGAATTTGACGGAGCATGGAAAATCCTTCTGGGTTGGGCCCTTCTCCTTGGGGCGGCGCATCATAGAGGGGCCACGGAACGCCCGCAACACCGCTTGGGGGCCAAATGCACCCCGGTTGGACGGCTTGTTGATTGGCTTGCCGGGGGGGCTGTGTTAGATGGATCGCACCAATAGAAACCATCCAATACATAGGTGCGACATGAGCCAAGGGCGAACGCCGCTGATCGCGGGCAACTGGAAAATGAACGGCGGATTGGACGAGGTCGATTCCCTGGCCGGGGAACTTGCCCAGCGTATGACCGCGCTGGACGGCGCGCCGGCTTTCGACATGGCGATCTGCCCGCCGTTTCCGTTGCTGCCGATGATCGCCGCCCGGATCGAGGAAAGCGGTCTGGCCCTGGGAGCCCAGGATTGCCACGGGAAGGAAAGCGGGGCGCATACGGGCGACGTGAGCGCTGTCCTGCTGGCCCAGGTCGGCTGCGCCTACGTCATCGTCGGCCATTCGGAGCGGCGCACGGACCATCAGGAAACGGACGCCCAGGTCCTTGCAAAGGCCCAGGCGGCGCAGGCGGCCGGCATGACGGCCATCGTCTGCGTCGGCGAGACCGAAGCGGAACGCGACGCCGGCCGCGCGGCCGAGGTGGTGGTCGGCCAGGTCGCGGGCTCTGTCCCGGAAGGATCGAACGGCGAAAATCTGGTGATCGCCTATGAGCCCGTTTGGGCCATCGGCACGGGCAAGACCGCGACGCCTGAGGATGCCCAGGAAATGCATGCGGCGATCCGGGAATCCCTGGCCGGACGGTTCGGCGCCGAAACGGCGGCCGGCATGCGGATTCTGTATGGCGGCTCCATGAAACCCGGCAACGCGGCGGAGCTTCTGGCCCTAGCAGATGTCGACGGCGGGCTGATCGGCGGCGCGGCGCTGAAGGCCGATGATTTCTGGGCAATTGCCCAGGCCGTGGCGTGAGGGCGCAAAACCTCCTGGTAATCGGTCTTGCAACGCAGTAAAACGCGGCCCAACTGGTTGGGGCCGGTGCGCGGCGAAACCGCGCGAGGCCCGCTTGGAAGGAAGTTCGATGCAAAACGTGATTCTGGTCATTCACCTGCTGCTGGCCATCGGCCTTGTCGGCGTGGTGCTGTTGCAGCGCTCCGAAGGCGGCGGCCTGGGCATCGGCGGCGGTGGTAGCGGCGGCGGCATGGGCGGCTTCATGACCGGGCGCGCCACGGCGGATCTGTTGACCCGCACGACGGCGATCCTGGCGACCGCCTTCATGATCACCTCGCTGGTGTTGGCGATCATGGCGGCCCATGACCGTAAGGCGGCGACGGGGTCGATTCTCGACCAGCCGGTGCAAACCGCGCCGGCGTCCAGCGAACCCGCGGCCCCTGCAGCCCCGATTGCCAAATAGGGAAATGGCAGGAATCCGCGACTCCCGGAACATCGAAAAGAGGCGGGGAAATTCCCGCCTCTTTTCTTTTTGCCCCGTCCACCGTCAGTGTATTGTGTAGGCCCATGACGCGGTTCATCTTCATCACCGGCGGCGTGGTCTCTTCCCTCGGAAAAGGACTGGCATCGGCGGCTCTCGGGGCCTTGCTGCAGGCAAACGGCTTTAAAGTCCGTTTGCGCAAGCTGGATCCCTATCTGAACGTTGATCCAGGGACCATGAGCCCCTATCAGCACGGCGAGGTCTATGTCACCGACGACGGGGCGGAGACCGACCTTGACCTGGGCCATTACGAGCGCTTCACGGGCGTCGCCTCGCGCCAGTCCGACAACGTGACCACGGGCCGCATCTATTCGGACGTGATCGCCAAGGAACGGCGCGGCGACTATCTGGGCGCGACCATCCAGGTCATTCCCCACGTCACCGACGCCATCAAGAACTTCGTCACCTCGAACCTGGAGGAGGAAGACTTCATCCTGTGCGAGATCGGCGGCACGGTGGGCGACATCGAAGGTCTGCCGTTCCTGGAAGCCATTCGTCAGTTGCGCAACGACCTGGGCCGCGATCGCACGATGTACATGCATCTGACGCTGCTGCCCTATATCCCGACGGCCGGTGAGTTGAAGACCAAGCCGACCCAGCATTCCGTGAAGGAACTGCTGAGCGTCGGGATTCAGCCGGACGTGCTGCTGTGTCGCGCCGACCGGCCGCTGCCCGAGGGCGAGCGCAAGAAAATCTCGCTGTTCTGCAACGTCGATGAGCGCGACGTTATTCCGGCGCTTGATGTGGACACCATCTACCGGGTGCCGCTGGCCTATCATGCGGAAGGCCTCGATGCCTCGGTCTATCGGCATTTCAATATCGAGACGGGCGAACCGGACCTCAGCCGCTGGGAAACCATCGCCGAGACCGCGATCCGGCCCGAGGGCGAGGTGTCGATCGCCGTGGTCGGCAAGTACACGGTCCTGCCCGATGCCTACAAATCCTTGATCGAGGCCCTGACCCACGGCGGCATCGCCAACAACGTCAAGGTCAACATCAAGTGGATCGAGTCGGAAATCTTCGAGACCGAGTCCGAGGCCCTGCATACCCTCGAGGACGTGCACGGCGTTCTCGTACCGGGCGGCTTCGGCGAGCGGGGGTCGGAAGGCAAGATTTCCGCCGTCACCTTCGCGCGCGAACGCGGCGTGCCCTATTTCGGCATCTGCTTCGGCATGCAGATGGCGGTGGTCGAGGCGGCGCGTAATCTGGCCGGTATCAAGGGGGCGAGTTCGACCGAATTCGGCGAAGCCAAGGAGCCCGTGGTCGGTCTGCTGACCGAATGGATGAACGGCAACCAACTGGAACAGCGCAAGCTGGGTGGCAACCTGGGCGGCACCATGCGCCTCGGCGCCTTTCCCTGCACCTTGCAGGACGGCTCGCGCGTTCGCGAAATCTATGCCGAACAGGACATTTCCGAACGCCACCGCCATCGCTACGAGGTCAATACGGAATACCGCCCGCGGCTGGAGGCCGCCGGCCTCAAGTTCACCGGCATGTCGCCCGACGGCCTGTTGCCGGAAATCGTTGAAATCCCCGAGCATCCGTGGTTCATCGGGGTGCAGTTCCACCCGGAGCTAAAATCGAAACCGTTCGAGCCGCACCCGCTGTTCACGTCGTTCATCGACGCGGCGGTCAAGCAGGCCAGATTGGTTTAAACAATACCTGGCCCGCGTCAGCCAATTTAAGGAAACGCCCTTGTCTTCTTCGATCACCGTCGGCGACCTGACCATCGGCAACGGCCTGCCCCTCGTTCTGATCGCCGGGCCCTGTGCCATGGAAAGCGAAGGCCATGCGCTGGACATGGCCGGCGCCCTGACGGAAATGACCGGCAAGCTGGGCATGGGGCTGATCTACAAGACGTCTTTCGACAAGGCCAACCGCACCAGTGCCACCAGCCCGCGCGGCATGGGCCTGGACAAAGCCTTGCCCGTGTTCGAGGCCGTGAAGAAGCAGTTCGGCTGTCCCGTGCTGACCGACGTCCACGACGCCGGGCAATGCGCCGAGGCCGCGACCGTGGTCGACGTGCTGCAAATCCCGGCTTTCCTGTGCCGCCAGACGGACCTGTTGCTCGCCGCCGGCGAGACGGGCGCCGCCATCAACGTGAAGAAAGGCCAGTTCCTGGCCCCCTGGGACATGCAGAACGTGGTCGATAAGATCAAGTCGACGGGCAACCAGCGAGTCATGGTCTGCGAGCGGGGGGCGAGCTTCGGCTACAACACCCTGGTGTCAGACATGCGGGCCTTGCCGGTGCTGGCCAAGACGGGCTGTCCCGTGGTGTTCGACGCGACCCATTCCGTGCAGCAACCGGGCGGGCAGGGGGCCACTTCCGGCGGGCAGCGGGAATTCGCGCCCGTGCTGGCCCGCGCCGCCGTGGCCGTGGGGGTCGCCGCCGTGTTCATGGAAACCCATGAAAACCCGGACAGCGCGCCGTCCGACGGGCCCAACATGATTCATCTAACCGACATGCCCGGCGTGCTAGAAACGCTCGCGGCGTTCGACCGGCTGGCCAAGGCCCATCCGGTTTCCCTATAACGCCCCGACCCTGATACCCCACCAGACGGCCCAGCGGGCCGACCTGACCGGAGAGAGATATGACTGCCATCATCGACGTATTCGCCCGTGAAATCCTCGACTCCCGCGGCAATCCCACCGTGGAAGTGGACGTAACCCTGGAATCGGGCGTGCTCGGCCGCGCCGCCGTTCCGTCGGGGGCCTCGACCGGGGCACATGAGGCCGTCGAGCTGCGCGATGGCGATGATGCGCGCTACCTGGGCAAAGGGGTTCTGGCCGCCGTCGACGCCGTGAACGGCGAAATTTGCGACGCCCTGGCCGGTGCCGATGTCGAAGACCAATTGTTCATCGACAACGTCATGATCGAGCTGGACGGCACGCCCAACAAGGCGCGCTTGGGCGCCAACGCAATTCTGGGAGTCAGCCTGGCGGCGGCCAAATCGGCCGCGGAAGAAGCGGGCCTGCCGCTGTACCGCTATGTCGGCGGCGCTTTCGCCCGCGATCTGCCGGTGCCGATGATGAACATCATCAACGGCGGCGCCCATGCGGACAATCCCATCGATTTTCAGGAATTCATGATCATGCCCGTGGGGGCGGCTTCCTTCCCGGACGCCCTGCGCATGGGGGCCGAGGTGTTCCATACCCTCAAGAAGGGCCTGGCCAAGGCGGGGCATGCCACCAACGTGGGCGACGAAGGCGGCTTCGCGCCGAACCTGAACAGCTCGGAAGAAGCCCTCGACTTCATCATGAAGGCCATCGCCGACGCCGGTTATGCCCCCGGCGAGGACGTGGTTCTGGCTCTCGACAGCGCGTCGACAGAATTCTACCGCGACGGCAAATATGTCATGGAGGGGATCGGCAAGACCCTGGGCGGCGACGAAATGGCCCGCCTGTACCAGGACCTCTGCGCCAACTATCCCATCAAGTCCATCGAGGACGGCATGGCCGAAGACGACTGGGACGGCTGGAAGGCCCTGACCGACGCCATCGGCGACACGGTGCAGCTGGTCGGCGACGACCTGTTCGTCACCAACCCGGTGCGCCTGGCCGACGGTATCGAAAAGGGCGTCGCCAATTCGATCCTCATCAAGGTCAACCAGATCGGCACCCTGTCGGAAACCCTGCAGACGGTCGAGATGGCCCATAAGGCGGGGTATACGGCGGTGATCTCCCACCGCTCCGGCGAGACCGAGGACACCACCATCGCCGACATCGCCGTCGCCACAAACGCCGGACAGATCAAGACCGGGTCGCTGTCGCGCTCCGACCGGCTGGCCAAGTACAACCAGCTTCTGCGCATCAACGAGGACCTGGGGCCGACGGCGCGTTACAACGGCGCCGCGCTGTTCGGGTGATCCGCGTTAACTTTTTCGGAATGCCAAAGTGTTGGAAAACAAAGGGGTTTTCCGACTCCTAACCGAAAATTAACCATCATTCCTTAGATTCGTACCTGCCGATTCGCGGAACCGGCACGGGGAATACTGGGGAAGAAAACGATGGCGACACGCTTTGCCTCCTTGAAGAAGAAACTGGCCAAGGCCCTGGGTCCGTCCCTGGGCATTCTGGCCTGCGCTTATTTTGCCTATCACACCGTGCACGGCGATCGGGGGATCACGTCCCTGATGCTGATGCAGGAAAAGGTCGCCGAGGCCCAGATCCTCGCCGACGACCTGAAGGCACAGCGCGAGGAATGGGAACATCGGGTCGAACTGCTCGGCTCCCAATCTCTCGACCTCGACATGCTCGAGGAGCGGGCCCGCGTCATGCTGAACGTCGGGTTCGATCGTGACTACGTGATTTTCTTCGACAAGAAAGGGAGCTGAGCCCATGGGATCGCTTTCGGAAACCCTGCGTCCGCCTTATTACGCCGCTGTCGTCACGCCGGTCGGCGGCGACATCGATCCGTCCGGTCGCCTGACCATGGACGAGTTGATTTCCCTGGCCCCGCGGCAAGACGGCTTTCTCGGCCTGGAAACCGGTCGCTTGGGCGACGGGCGCGGCGCGGCCGTGTGTTATTGGAAGTCGCCGGCGGCGATCCAGGGCTGGAAGACCCGCGCGCTGGCCGAAATGATGGGCGAGATCGGCTTGAAGAACCGCCGCATCGAAGACGCCTGCGCCATCGAGGTGACCCGCGTGGTCAAGCGCCTGTTCGGGCGCAAGACGCCCCTTGCCGTCGAAATTATGAGCCCCTACGGGGCGCTCGGGATGCCCGCGGCGGAACGGAGTGCCGCCTAGTGATCGCCTTGGCGCCCGCTTCGGTCGCCAAGAAGACGGCGCCGCCGCCCGCGTCCCTGCCGGACGGTTCCCCGGACACGGACCACCAACCGACCTATTTCGCGGTCCTGTTCACCGACGCCTGGGAGGGCGATCCGCCCACTAAATGGGCCGAGGCACTGCGCATGTTGGCGACGCTGGCGGAAGAAAGCCCGGGATATTTGGGCTACGACGTCGAGGTCATGGATGGCGGCCGTGAATACGCGGTCACCCATTGGGCGTCGCCGGCCCATATTCGGCAATGGAAGAAATCTTCGGCCATCGTGATCGGTGACAACGGCCTGTTATCGCGTATCTACGGTCGGGAAGGGTGCCTTTGGCCCTGGCTGGAGACCGCCAAACAGGCATGATCCGGCATCGCAATGATCGTGTTTTAACTATAATCAAATTAATTAAATAGCAGCATTCCTGACCTATATTGTTTTCCGGTGCATTTTTCGGCTATCATCCCCTGAAGTTATGGCGGGTAACCGCCGACCCTGGGAGGGATGCGAAAAGGCCGACACCTTTGGCGCGCCATCTGGGGATGGAAACAGGCAGCCAAGGGAGGTCCAATGGCCCGGTCACCCAAGACGGCGGCGAAGGCAAAAACGCCCGCCAAGTCATCCACCGCAAAATCCTCGAAGAAGGGCGCGTCGCCCGACGATCTTCGCCATTATTACCGCGAGATGCTGCTCATCCGCCGGTTCGAGGAAAAGGCCGGTCAGCTCTATGGCATGGGCCTGATCGGCGGCTTCTGCCACCTTTACATCGGGCAGGAAGCGGTCGTCGTCGGTATGCAGGCGGCGGCGCAGCCCCAGGACACCGTCATCACCAGTTACCGCGACCACGGCCATATGCTGGCCTGTGGCATGGACCCCAAGGGCGTCATGGCCGAACTGACCGGCCGGCGCGGCGGGTATTCGCGGGGCAAGGGCGGCTCCATGCACATGTTCTCGCGCGAAAAGAACTTCTTCGGCGGCCACGGCATCGTCGGCGCCCAGGTGCCGCTCGGCACGGGGCTTGCTTTCGCCCATAAATACAAGGGCGACGGCGGTGTCTGCATGGCCTATTTCGGCGACGGCGCGATCAACCAGGGCCAGGTCTATGAAAGCTTCAACATGGCCGCGATCTGGAACCTGCCGGTGATCTATGTGATCGAAAACAACAAATACGGCATGGGCACCTCCATTGAGCGCACCTCCAAGACCGCCGACCTGCACACCCGCGGTCTGGCCCACGGGATCGAAGGCGTTGCGGTCGACGGCATGGACGTGATCGCCGTGCACGCGGCGGCGGAAAAAGCATTGAAGCAATGCCGCGAAGGCAAAGGTCCCGTCATTCTTGAAATGAAGACCTACCGTTATCGCGGCCATTCCATGTCGGACCCGGCCAAGTACCGCACCAAGGAAGAAGTTCAGAAAGTGCGGCGCGAACACGATCCCATCGATACGCTCGCCCATAAGCTTCTGGAAGCCAAGATCGTGAGCGAGGACGACCTCAAGGCAATCGATAAGGAGGTGAAGGCGCTGGCCAACGAGGCCGCTGAGTTCGCTCAGCAGAGCCCGGAACCGGACCCGTCCGAATTGTGGACCGACGTCCTGGTTGACGCCTGATCGATAAAGACCGTTGGAAGGGAACATCTGACTATGGCTACGCAAGTACTTCTGCCGGCGCTTTCTCCGACCATGACCGAGGGCAAGATTGCCAAGTGGTTGAAAAAAGAAGGGGACACGGTCGCTTCGGGCGATGTCCTGCTGGAAATCGAAACCGACAAGGCGACCATGGAGGTCGAGGCCGTGGATGAAGGCATCCTGGGCAAGATCCTGGTCCCCGATGGCACGGACGGTGTCGCCGTCAACACGCCCATCGCGGTGATTGTCGAGGAAGGCGAGAGCGTGTCGGACGCGGACAGCGCGCCCGCGCCCGCACCGGCTGCCGCAGCGCCCGAACCCGTGGCGGAAACGCCGGCTGCGCCCTCACCGGCGACGGCTGTTGCCCCCGCCGCGGCCACTGTTGCGGCCGAGCCCGATTACACGGGAGCGATGAAAACCATGACCGTGCGCGAAGCCCTCAACGCCGCCTTGGCCGAGGAAATGCGCCGCGACGAGAACGTCTACCTGATGGGCGAGGAAGTCGCCCAGTATCAGGGTGCCTACAAGATCTCCCAGGGTCTGCTGGACGAGTTCGGCGAAAAGCGCGTGATCGACACGCCGATCACCGAACAAGGCTTCGCCGGCATGGCCGTGGGTTCGGCGTTCCTGGAACTGAAGCCCGTGGTCGAATTCATGACCTTCAACTTCGCCATGCAGGCCATCGATCAGATCATCAACTCCGCCGCCAAGACGCTGTACATGTCCGGCGGCCAGATGGGCTGTCCCATCGTGTTCCGCGGCCCCAACGGGGCGGCGGCCCGCGTCGGCGCGCAGCATTCGCAGTGCTATGCGTCCTGGTACGCCCATTGCCCCGGGCTCAAGGTGGTGTCGCCGTGGTCGGCGGCGGACGCCAAGGGCCTGCTGAAATCGGCGATCCGTGACCCCAATCCGGTGATCTTCCTGGAGAACGAAATTCTTTACGGTCAGAGCTTCGAGGTGCCCGACGACGAAGAGTGGACCCTGCCCATCGGCAAGGCCAAGATCGAGCGCCCGGGCAAGGACGTGACCCTGGTGGCCTTCTCCATCGCCGTCGGCATCTGCATGGAAGCGGCGGAAAAGTTGGCGGCCGAGGGCATCGACGCCGAGGTCATCAACCTGCGCACGGTGCGTCCCATCGACGTCGAGACCCTGGTCGCGTCCGTCAAGAAGACCAACCGCATCGTCACGGTGGAAGAAGGCTGGCCGACCTGCGGGATCGGCGCAGAGATCAACCAGTTGATCATGGAGCATGCCTTCGACGATCTCGACGCGCCGCCGACCCGGGTGTCGGGCGCCGACGTGCCCATGCCTTATGCGGCCAATCTCGAAGCATTGGCCCTACCCAAGGCCCATAACGTGGTCGAGGCGGCAAAAGCCGTCTGCTACGCGTAGAGGCGGGGAGAGACATCATGCCGATCAAGATTCTGATGCCGGCCCTGAGCCCGACCATGACGGAAGGCAACCTGGCCAAGTGGCACAAGAAGGAAGGCGACGCCGTGGAAAGCGGCGACGTACTTGCGGAAATCGAAACCGATAAGGCGACCATGGAAGTCGAAGCCGTGGAAGAAGGCATCCTCGGCAAGATCGTGGTGCCGGAAGGCACGGCCGACGTCGCCGTCAACGCGGTCATCGCCCTGTTGCTGGAAGACGGGGAGGATGCGTCCGCCCTCGACGGTGCGGACACCTCCGGCGGGGCCGCGGCCCCGGCGGCGGACGCCCCCAAGGCGGCACCCGCTGCGGCTGCTGACGACCCCGCGCCGGCGACACCTGCTGCCGTGCCGGTAGCCCAGGCGCCCGCTACTACGGGCGACCGGGTGGTCGCCAGCCCCCTGGCCAAGCGCATCGCCGCCCAGGAAGGTCTCGACCTTGGCGCCATTTCCGGCACCGGCCCGCGCGGCCGCGTGGTCAAACGCGACGTGGACGCGGCCTTGGCCGCCGGCACGGGTAAGGCTGCCTCTGCGGCGGCAGCATCGGCCCCCTCGGGCGCCGGCGCCCCGGCCACCACACCGACGCCGAGCCAAGGCGATCCGGTGTTCGCCAACATGCCGGAATTCGAAGCCGTCCCCAATTCGTCCATGCGCAAGGTCATTGCCTCGCGCCTGACGGCCTCGGCCCGCGACATTCCGCATTTCAACATCTCGATCGATGTCGAGATCGACAAGCTGCTGGCCGCGCGCAAGGACCTGAACGGCCGCGACGGGGCGGATTACAAGATTTCCGTCAACGACTTCGTCATCAAGGCCGTGGCCGTGGCGCTTCGCCGCTGCCCGGACGTCAACGTGTCCTACACGGACGACGCGATCCTCAAGTTCAAGCGCGCCGATGTCTCCGTCGCCGTCGCCATCGAAGGCGGCCTGATCACGCCGATCATCAAGGATGCGGGATCGCTGGGCCTCGCCGCCATTTCCGCCAAGGCCAAGGAACTGGCGGGCAAGGCACGGGATGGCAAGCTGCAGCCCGAAGAATTCCAGGGCGGCACCTTCACCATCTCCAACCTGGGCATGTTCGGGGTGAAGTCGTTCAATTCGATCATCAATCCGCCCCAGGGCGGCATTCTCAGCGTCGGGGCGGGCGAACAGCGCCCGGTGGTCAAGAACGGCGCACTTTCCGTCGCCACGGTGATGTCCCTGACCCTGGCGGTCGATCACCGCTGCATCGACGGCGCCACGGCGGC
>PALN01000096.1 GCA_002706405.1 Rhodospirillaceae bacterium
GCCGCCGATTCCGCGCGCGACACCGTCGAGACCCTGGAAGCCGTGGCACAGGCCGAATTGGCCGAATCCTTGGCCGCCATCAACGCGCTGGCCGAGGCCCAATCGGCCGAAGCCCAGGCGGAAGGCTATCTTGCCGTGGCACAGGCCGCGGCGGAGGCCCAGGCCGATGCGGCGCTGGAGATCGCCGTCGACGACGTCACGACCCTGACCAATCAACTGGTGGCCCTCGCCGATGCCGTCAATGGCTACGCCGAGGATGCCCAGGCCAACGCCATCGTCGGAACCGCCGACAAGGTCGCCGCCAATGCCGCCGCCAAGTCGGCGCTTGAGGCGCTTCTAGATCTCGCCGTCGAGGTCGCCGGCTTCGATGTCACCGCGTTCCTGGCAAACGATACGGCCGGCGGAAATGCCGACCTTCAGGCGCGCACGGACATCCTGGACTTCCCCGCCGCCGCAACGGACGACCCGGCGCTGCGCACCCAGGTTGCCGCGGCCGAGGCGGAAGTCCGCGATGCCTTGATCGACGCCCTTGATGCCTACGTCACCTCGACCAAGGCCGCCGTCACCAGCGCCGCCAACCTGAGCTATGCCAGCGACGGCACCGAAGCCGTCGCCGCCCGTGCCGCCGCCGTGACCGCGGCCAATGCGCTAAGCGACCGTGCCGATCAATTGATCGATCTGATCAAGGCCAAGTCCGCCCTCGCCTCGGCGGCCGGGGACCTCGCCGACTTCATCAATCCGGAGCCGGAGAGCCCCGAAGCCGCCGCCGCGGCCTTCGCCTTGTCTCAAAAACAGGAAACCGTCGCCGACGAAGGGCTGGTGTCCGCGACCGCCGGTTCCACCCCCGACACCATCGTCATCACCGGGAATGTCCCGAACCAGACGTTCACGGTTTCCGTAACCGGAACCAACGGCGGCGCCACCGACGACAACGACGGCACGGCCGTTCTGACCACGGCCACCACGGAAAGCGGTGGGCAGGTCACCACCGTAACCATCCTGGGCACGCCGGAAATCGGCGATACCTACGCCATCACCATTACGGCGGACCTGGATCCGGACGTCGATACCGAGGTCGCGGTAAGCAGCACCGTCGAAGTCACCGTCGATGCCGAACTGACCAGCGTCGCCGCCCTGCGCGCGGCCCTGGCCCAGGCGATCAATTTCGACGATATCCTTGGGGGCGCCGAAGGCCGGCAGGAAGCCGCCGATGCGGCAGCCGAAACCGCCGATGCGGCCGCCGCCGCGAAGACCGCCGCCGACCTCGCCGCTTATAATGAAGCACTCGGGTTTGCCGATGCCGCCGTCGCCGACGCCGCCACCGCCGCCCAATATGCCGCGACCGCCGCCGAACTGGAATTGACGGCACGGCAGGCGGCCCAGGATGCCGCCACCGCCGAGGCCAACAATGACGCGGCCGCCGCCGATGCCGCCGCGACCATCGCAGAGACCGCCGCCGATGCCGCCGAGTTGGCGGAACAGCTCGCCGCAACCGCCGCAGCCTCCGCCGAATTGAACGGCAACCGCGCCATCGTGGCCGCCAGCGGCGCCGGAAAGATCGTCGTCAATGGCGCATCGACCTCCGCCGCGGCACAGGCCAACCGGGCGTCCGTTGCCGCCGCCGAGGCCGCCGCCGCCGCCGGTGCGGCCTTGCAATCGTTGAACAATGCCGAAGCCTCGGCCAGCGACGCGCGCAGCGACGCCGAACTGCAGTCCGCCGAAGACGAGGCCGCCGAACAGGCGCAGACGGCCGCGGAAGAAGCTCTGGCCGCCGCCGCCGCTGCCGCCGAAGCCGCCCAGGAACAGGCCGATGCCGCCGCCGCCCAGCGCGCCGCCGAACGGGCCCAGGCAGCCGAGGAAGCCGCCCTGTTCAAGGAACAGGCGGAAGCCTTCGAACAAGACGACGACCCGGAAACGCTGGATGCGGCCCAGGCTCTGGCGACGGCGCAAGCCCTGGCCGCCAGCAACGTGCCGGGTTCCGCCGCGCTTGCCGCCGATGCCGCCGAGGCCGCGCGTAATGCGGCCAACAAGGCACAGACCGCCGCCGATGCCGCCCAGACCGCCGCCCGCGGCAAGGGACCGGATGCACAAGAGCAGGCCGATCTGGCGCAGGCCGCCGCGACCCGCGCCGCGCAAGACGCCGGCGAGGCCGAGGCCGCCGCCGTGGTCGCCGCCAATGCGGACGCCGCCGTGACCGCTTGGACTTCGGGGGAAGCCTCCGAGGACCGCGCCGCCGCCGCCCTGGCCGCCCGTGATGCCGCGGCCGCCGCCGCGCGCGCCGCCGATGCCGCCGAAACCGCCAACGCCACCGCCGATCAGGCAACCGCCGACGCCGTGGCACCGAACGTGGCCCTGGCGGCCGCCCAAGCCACGGTGACCTCGCGCACCAATTCCCTGGCCCAGGTCAAGGAAGCCCGCGATGCCGCCTCGGACGGCGACGACAGCGTCACCACGGCCATTGAGCAGGTCTGGCAGAATGCGGTCGCGCAGGCCGAACAGGCGCTGAGCGATGCTGAAGACGCCTTGGCCCAGGCCCAGGCCGCCGCCGACGCCGCCAACGAAAACGTCACCATCGCCCAGGCCAATGCCGATGCGGCGTCGCAAGCCGCCGCCGAGGCCGCCTCCCAGGCCGCCCAGGCCGCGTCCCAGGCCAGCTTCGCCGCCGCCTTCGAAATCAACGCCCAGGGTGCCGCGCAAACCCGCGTCGACAACTTCCTCGATGATCTGACGGACGAAGTCGGCGATGCCCTGACCGACGCCAAGGCCCAGGCCACCATCGCCAGCCAGCAGGCGGCCCTTGCCACCGCCGCCGCGACCGGCGACACCCCCGACGCCGACGCGGCGCAAGCCGCCGCCGATGCCGCCGCCACCGCCGCCCAGGCCGCCCTCGATGCCTTGTTGCAGGTTGCCGAGGACCTTGATCTGCCGATCTCCGCCGAATCGGCGCAGGCGGTCATCAACGCCATCAACACCGCCGCCGACGCCGCTGCCGCGCTGGACGATCTGGACGATGACGTCGTCACCACGGACAACCTGAGCACCGCCCAGGACGCCGCCGATACGACACAGCTGGCGGTCGTCGCATCAATCAAGGCCGCCGCCGCCTCCGCCCAGCAGGCCGTGGCCGCCGCCAATGCCGCCCGGCAGGTGGCCGAGAAACAGGCCGCCGTCGCCGCCGCGGACGAAGCGGGCCTTGATGCCGCCCGCATCGAAGCGGCCGAAGCCGCCCTGGCCCAGGCCCAGGCCGATGCTCAGGCATCCGCCGATCAGGCCGCGGCCGACTCCGCCGAGGCGGCCTCCGCCCAGGCGTCGGCTCAGACCCGCGTGTCCGACATTCAGGCCATCGTCAATGCCGCCACCGCGGCGCGCACCGCCGCGACCACGGCGGGAGACGCCGCGACCGACGCTCAGACCAGCCTGAATGCGGCACAGACGGCGCTGGCCACCGCGCGTACGGCGGCCGATGCGGCACAGGCCGATTTCACGGCCTCCGCCGACGCCCAGACCATCGATCCCGCCGCGTATCAGTCGGTCAAACAGGCCAACGACCGCGCCCAGGCCGCGTTGCAGGACGCTCTTGATGCCGTCGCCGCGGCGCAGGCCGCCTATACCTCCGCCAGCGAGGCCGCGACCACCGCCGACGAAGCCGCCGATCTTGCCGAATTGTACCGCGACGGCGGCGTCCACCCGGACACGGGCGCAACCGTCGTCGGCGTCAATCTCACCGCCGCCCAGGCCGCTCTAGCCACGGCGAACACGGCTGCCGCGGCCGCGCTGGCAGCCGCCAATACGGCAGCAGCCGAAGCGGCAGAAGCGGCGGGACGCGCCGCCGCCGGTGCGGACCTTTCGGATATTCAGGCCGCCGCCGATCTCGCTCTGGCCGACGCCGCCGCGGCCGATGCCGCCGCCACGACGGCAGAGACCCAGGCGAACACCGCAACCACGGCACTGGCCGACATTCCCCGCGCCGCCGCTGCCCGTTCCGCCGCCCAGGCCGCCGCCGACGAAGCGCAATCCGCCGCCGCCACCGCCGAGGGCGTGGCCCAGACAGACACGGTGACCCTGGACGGCACGATCGAGAACGGCGACGTCTACCGCGTCACCATCGACGGCGACGTGGTCTCGGTTATCGTCGGCACGGACACCGCCGATGCCGCGACCGGCATCACCATCGCCGACGTGCGCACCGCCCTTGTCAACGCCATCAACGACGCGGCCAATGGCGCCACCGATTCCGTGGTCGCCGCCGCCGGCGGCGAGGACGGCGCCATCACCCTGACCGCGGCCATGCCGGGCGTCGGGTTCACGGCGACGGCATCCGCCACCAACAACGGCGCCGTCGACGATCAGTCCGCGACCGCCTCGACGGTGACCGGCAATCTGGGCGGGGCGACGCAGGTCGCGCAGCTCGACACCGTGACCCTGCAGGGCACGGTTCAGGCCGGCGATACCTATTCGGTGACGATCAACGGCACCGTGGTCAGCCTGGTCATCCCGACGGATAATTCCATCACCACCCTGACCCAGGTCCGCGATGCCCTGGTCACAGCGATCAACGACAGCGCCGCCGGCGCCGCCGTCACCGCCTCGGCCGGCGATACGGACGAAACGCTGGCCATCACCGCCGACGTTCCGGGCGTCGCCTTCACCGCCACGGCCACGGCCACGGACGGCGGCGGCAACACGGACAACGCGGCGCAATCGGTGACGACCACCGCCAACCTGCGCGGCGCCGACGACCTGGCGGCCCAGGCCGCGACCGATGCCGAAACCGCCGCCACGACCGCCGAGGCCGAAGCGGCCAAGGCCGAGACCGCCGCCGAAACCGCCGCCGCTTCCATCGCGGCCAAGAACGCCAACGACGACGCGGTCGTTGCCGCCGATGACGCCGCGACCCAGGCCGCCACGGCCAAGACGGCCGCCGCCAACGCCGCCCTTTACGCGCGCACGGCCAAGGCCGTCGGCGACGCGGTCAGCGAAGCCTTGAGCCGTAACAACCCCGACGCGCCCGACGATGACGACCTTCTGGACGCCGTCGAAGCCCAGTTGGAGACCGCGCAGGTGACCCGCGTGACCCTGTCCGGGACGATTGAGGCCGGCGACACCTTCACCATTACCGTCGGCACGACCCAGGCGACCTTCACGGTCACCACGCAAACCACCGCGACCGAGGTCCGCGACGCCTTTATCCAGCAACTGGCCGACGACGACACCTTCGACGGTCTGGTGGACGTCAGCCAGGGGGCGACCGGCGATTCCATCCGCCTGACCGGCGTCACGCCCGGCACGGCCTTCACCACCACGACCTCCGCAACCAACGTTGCCAACGGCACCAACGATCAGGCCGCCCGCGTACAACGCCAGATCGAAGCCGACCAGGTGACGCAGGAAGATACGATCACCGTCGACAGCGACACCGTGGTCGCCGATGGCGACAGCTTCTCGTTCGAGGTTGCCGGAACGACCATTTCGGTATCGACCGCCAGCGGCGAGATCAATGTCGGTGACGACGCCGATGCCGTGCGCGACGCCCTGGTCACGGCAATCCAGAATGCCGGAATTGCGGCTGTCACCGTCGCCGCGGGCGGCGCGGGTGCGCTGGTCCTGACCGCGACCCAGGCCGGTGCCGCCGGCGCCTTCTTGACGGTAGTCGCGGAAGACGGCCCCCTCGACCTGGATGCCGTTTCCAACGACTCCGTCGCCGACCGCGCCGCGGCAAACGCCGTCGAGGCCAGCGACGCCGCCCAGGCCGCACTTGCCGCCGCCAATGCGGCCAGCGATGCCGCCGATGACGCCCAGACCGCGGCTCAGGCCGCCGCCAATCAGGACGGTGCGGGCAGCGTCGCCCAGGCCTACCTGACCGATACCCAATCCCAGGTCACCGCGACCAATTCCTCCGTCGCATCGGCCGTGCGCGATGCCGCCGCCGCCGCCCAATCAGCCACCAGCGCCCAGGCGCAGGCCGATCTTGCCGGCGCCGATGTGGGCGCCATCGCCGCCGCCATCACGGCTGCGAACAGCGCCGCGATCCTGGCGGCGGACGAAGACGCCGACACCGCCGCCGAGGCCGCCGAAGCCGCCTTGGCCCAAGCCAAGACCAGCGCCACCGCCGCCCTGTCGAAGGCGCAGGACGCCATCGACGACAGCGCGGAGATGCTGGAGCTTGCCACCAGCTTCAATCAGATCACCCTGACCGGCACGCCCGCGGCGGACGACGTATTCACCCTGACCATCGACCCAACGCCGGGGGATGCCGGCAACGGCGACGCCATAACCGTGACGGTCACGGCCAATGACGGCGACACCATCGACGACATCCGTGATGCCCTGGTCGGTGCGGTCAACGACGAAGCCGACCTGCAAGGCATCGCCAAAGCGTCGGCGACCAGCGGTTCCGGCGGCTTCGTGGTTGCCGCCGCCACGTCCGGCAACAGCATCGGCGTGACGGTCACCGAAGACGGCGATGCGACCGGCGCCGAAAATGCGTCGGAGCTGATTCTGAATGCCCTGGCCGCCGCCAACACCGCCCGGACCACGATCAACGACCTTCTGGCCGACAACGAATTGGACGGCGATGGCGACACCACGGCGGCAGCCCTGGACAACGTGGTGGACGCTTTGGATGATGCCATCGCCGCGACTCGCCAGACCGTGTCGGTCACCATCGGCGGCACGTTGGAAGTTGGCGACACCCTGACTGTTTCCTTCGACAGCGACGGCGATGGCACCGTGGATCTCCCCGTCGTTCTTACGGTCGGCGCCGATACAGCGGGCAGCACCGACCTTGCCGATATCCGCGACGCCTTCGTGGCCAAGATCAACACGGCGCTCAACGGCAACGTCGAATTTACGGCGTCGGCGGCGCTCCAGGATGGCGAACTGGCGCTGATCTCTGACAATCCGGCAGCGGATTTCATGCGGATTACCGCAAGCGCCGTCAATGAGGACGGCGTGGCCGGCGAGGCGCCGTCCATCAGCGCCGCCCGCACGGGCACGGAAGCGGCGCTGCGGGCATTGAAAAACGGGTTGGTAGAGGCCTCCGCCGTCGCCGACGTCATTGAGGCCGCTGTCGACATCGCAGGCACGGCCGCCGGAACGGCGCGCGCTGCCGCCGACGGCCTGAATCCGGAAAGTGCCGCCACCATCGTCGGCACCGCCAACAGCCTTGGCAATCTGTCTCCCGCCCTGGACGCGAACGTGCCGGCGGACGTCGTGACCGCCGCTCAGCTTTTGGCGGAAATCGCCGAAGGCTACGTGCCCGACGCTCTGTCCGGTGCCGCCACGGCGAATGCCCAGGCGACCATCGCCCAGCAGGCCGCGTTCCAGGCGGCGGCGGGCCTTGCCCAATTCGAACAGGTGATCAACAAGGCCCGCAACGAGGCCGAGTTGAGCATTCAGCAGGAAGCCCGCGATGCGGCCCCCGTGGCCGGCGACGACGTCATCGGTGATGGGGACGCCGCGAACGGCGGGCCGGTCAGCGGCGACGACGAGGTCCTGGAAGACCAGGCCATCACCTTCGACATCCTGAGCAACGACAAACGCGCCGACGGCGGCGACCTCGCCAACGCAACCATCGCCGCGGTCGGCCAGCCGGCCCACGGCAAGATCACCATCGTGCCTGAAGTCAGGGAATTGAATTTCACCACGGGTTTCAGCGACGGCGACACGATCACCCTGACCGTCAACGGCGTCAGCATTATCTATACGCTGGATGGGGATTTAATCCCCCAATCGAACGCCGATGAGTTCGCGGCCCTGATCAACAACACGCCGGCCATGTCGGCCGTGGTAACCGCGGCCGGCGCCGGTCGCGGCGGCGCCATCACCCTGACCTCGGCCGTGCCCGGCACGCCGATCGTCGCCAGCGTCGAGGTCGATGGCAATTTCGATGCCGATGTCGATACCGTCACCGTTCCCAACGGCCGGGTGACCTACACACCCACCGCCGATTACAACGGCACGGACACCTTTACCTATACGGTATCGAATGGCGCCACGCCGCCGTCCTTCGACACGGCGACCGTCACCATCGAGATCACGGCGACCAACGACAACCCGGACGCCAAGAACGACTTCATCACCACGTCCGACGACAGCACGGCGATCAGCAAGACCGCCGCGACGGGCCTGCTGGCCAACGACACGGATATCGACACCGGCGACAGCCTGACCGTCATCGAAGTGAACGGCGACAGCAATGACGTCGGAAACGCGCAAAGCGTGAACTTCACCCTGCCCAACGGCGACCCGGCGGTCGCCCTGGTCACGATCAACGCCGACGGCAGCTACACGGTCAATCCGAACGGCGAGTTCGAACAGTTGGCCGCCGGCCAATCGGCGACGGGGACCCTGACCTATACGGTGTCCGACGGCCATGCCGGAACGGATGATCAGACAATTTCCCTGGCCAACACCGTGGCCAACGCCACCGGGGTCAACCAGGTCTCGACCTATACCGTCGGCGGCACAATCGAACGCGGTGACGTGTTCGAGATCACCGTCAACGGCACCCGCATTTCCCATGCGGTGACCGACGAGACGACCGCGAACGAGGTGCGCGACGCCCTCGTCGCCAAGTTGAACGCCAACGGCGTGATCGCCGGCAAGGTCGCCGCTTCGGCCGGCGGCGGCGGCGAAGTGGTGATCACCGCCAATCTGGCGGGTCAGGCCTTCACGACCTCGGCCCAGGCGATCAACGCCGGCACCGACGTCGCCACCCTGTCTGTGACGATCACCGGATCGAACGATGCCCCCGTGGCCGACGCCGACACGGCGAGCGGCGACGAAGACACGACCATTACCGGCACCCTGACCGCGACCGACCCGGACCTGGGCGACACGCTGACCTTTGCCGTTGCCGGCGGCGGACAGGCCACCAACGGCACCGTCACGATCCAGTCGGACGGCAGCTTCAGCTATGTCCCCAATGCCGAGTTCAGCGGCACGGACAGCTTCACCTTCCGCGTTATCGACGCCGCAGGTATCGCCAGCACGGCGACAGTGTCGATCACCGTCAACAACGTGAACGACGACCCCGTCATCACGGCCGGCGGCGATCCGACGCCGACCTTCGAGGAATCCGGCCCCGCCGTGATCATCGACGGCGCCATGACCATCGCCGACGTCGATACGGCCAACTTCAACACCGGCTTCCTGCGCGCCCAGGTCACGGGCAACCTGGATCCCGGCGATCATCTGCTGATTCAGGAATCGGGCGATATCACGCTTTCCGGCTCCGATGTGCTGTTCGACGGGGTCGTGATCGGCGTCATCGACGGCACCGACGACGGATCCACCGGCAACCTGCTGATCACTCTTGATGCCGACGCCACGCCTGCGGCAGTGCAGGCCCTGGCCCGCACCATCGCCTTTACCAACGACGCGGCCGAACCCACCACGGTCGCCCGCACGGTAACCTTCACGGTCGACAGCGGCGACGGCGGCACCACCACCCAGGACGCGACCGTCCAGGTCGCCCTGGAAAGCGGACTGACGCGAAGCGACCACAACCAATTGAACTTTAGCGGCGATTGGTTCGACGCCGCCAACTGGACCTCGGGCATTCCCGACGCAACGACCATCGCCGTCCTCAACGACGGCGGCTATGCCCCCATCACCTTCAACAACGGCCCGGTCGACGAAACCGTGGGTCAGTTGGTGGTCAACGCCGACCTGAACATTCTGGCCGGCACCCTGAACGTGCTGGAACCGTCGGCAGTCGAACAGGACGCCACGGTGACCGTCAGCAATGCGTCCGTGCTCGGCACCGGCGACCTGAACATCGCCGGCACGGTCGCCCTGGGCGGCGCGGCAACCCTGGGGCTGCCGCTGATCACCCTGGACGCGGCCGAAAACGGCGGTATCCACGGGGAATTGACCGTCACCGGCAGCGGCAACCAGATCGATGGTGCCCTGGCCATTATTGTCCACAGCGGCTATTTCGGGGAACTCATCCTGGGGGGATCGGGTAGCGGCAATGTCGCCCTGGATGTGACGCTCGGCATCGTCAACGCCGGCGCCATCGTCATCGACAATTTCGACGCAGCCCCCGCCGATGCGATCCTGACCGTGGGCAACCCGGGCATCGCCAACACCGGCACCATCACCTTCAGCGATACATCGGGCGGCGGCGGTCAGCGCGTCATCGAAGGCAGCATCGACACCGCCAACGGCACCATCACCGTCAACGCCGGCGCCACCATCGACCTTGCGGGCGGCATCCTAAATGCTGTCGGTGGCACCATTGATCTTGCGACGGCGACCGTGCTGACGGTCAGCGACGGCCAGACCGTCGTCGACAGCGACACCTATCTGTCCGGCACCGGCACCCTCGATCTGGCCGGCACGGGCAGCCTGACGCTGACCAGCGATTTCACCCTCGACCTGGGCGACCCGGAATTGACGCTGAGCGGCGCGATCACCATCGAAGGCTCGGGTTCTGATATCCTCACCATCGGTGACGGGCGCAGCCTGACGCTGGACGGCGACGAGGTCAGCGGTTCGGTAAACCTCGCCGTCGACGGCACCTTGACCATCGAAGGCACCGGCACCCAGATCGCCGCCCCGACCACCATCAATTCGCCGAACGGCGCGTTCACCGTCGCCCCGGGCGCCACGGTGACGATCACCGCCCCCGGCTTCCTTTCCAACAACGGCGGGGAAATCTCCGTCGGCGCGGGCGCGACGCTTGTCCTCGATGGCGTCAATATCGAAAACGCGGGCATCATCACCGGCGAGGGCACGATCCAATTAGCCAACGGCGCCGATATCGCGGGTGAAGGCGTCATCGACGTCGCCGGGGTGGACAACATCGGCACCCTGGACATCACCGGCGGCGAAGTGGTGTTCGACACCAACGCGGCCCTCGACATCGACATCGGCGGCGGCGCCAGCGATGTCCTCCACCTGGACACCATGGACCTGACGGCGGCGGGCGACACCCTGAACCTGACCTTCGCGGCCGGTTTCGATCCGACGGTCGACGGCCATACGTTCCAAGTGCTGACCTACAGCAGCCACGACACGGACCTGAATGACGACACGGTCCTCGACAACATCTTTGACAACATCACTCATAATCTGGGCCCCGAGTATAACGTCACCATCGACTACGGCAGCACGGCCGCCACGGTCACCGTCAGTCGCCTTCCGGAGATCGCCGTCACCACCAACGGCGCGGGCATGCAGTTCGACGGGGTCGACGACAAGATCGTCGCGACAGATGCGGCACTTGCTATCCAGGGCGGCGCCTTCACGGTTGCGGCGGTGATCACGACAACGCAAGTCCCCGCGGCCTCGACGTATGGCGTCATCCTCAGTCTTGGCGATGGCGACACGACGAACGCCGGGTTCAATCTCTCGATTAACGAGAACGGCTTCCTGGAGGGCGGCTTGATCAATGCCGGCGGCGTCAATTCCACAATCGCCATCAATGACGGCCTACCTCATCATGTGGCGGCGGTACATGATGGGTCAGGGAACTACGAAATATTCGTCGATGGCGTATCCTCCGGTTCATTCAACGTCTCACCGACACAAGCCATCACCCTTGGAGAATTGATCCTGGGCCAAACCGATGATGGTTCCTTCTCTTATGAAGGCCTGATCGACGAGGTTCAGGTGTACAACCAAGCACTCAGCACCGAAGAGGTGGCTGCGGTCGCCGGTGGCGGCGCTGGCACGACCGATGGCATCACCGCTGATCCGCTGATTCACTTCGATTTCGCCGATGGACAGGCCATCAACCTGGGCTCGCTGGGCAGCAATGCCGACGGCGTTCTCGGCACCTCGGCTGCGAGCGGCGAAGCCGATGACCCCTTCGCCGTGCCACTGATCGGCCAGGCGCTCAGCTTCGACGGCACGGTGTCCGTCGAAGCCGTTGACGCCAGCGTGATCGACTTCACCGCTTCGGGCGGCAACACCCTTCAGTTCTTCGCCGCCACGGATCAGATCGTCGCCGGGCAGGCCGGCACTTTCTCCGAGCTGTCGGCGGGCCAGACCTTTACCATCTCCGAATCCGTGACCCCGAACGATGGCATCTACACGGTCGCCAGCGTCTCGGCGGACGGCAGCACCATCACCGTTCAGGAAACGGGAGCCATCACCGACACGGTCGCCTTGGCATCCGGCGCCAACATCGTCTCGGACAGCATCTCGCCGCTGGCCACCGGCACGGGTGCCTTCACCTACGAAGCCTGGTTCCGTACGGATGACCCCGCCAATCCTCAAACGATCATCCGCGTCGGTGACCCGGCCGGCGATTACGCGCAAATTCGCGTCACCGGCGATGGCCGGGTTCAAGCGCTTGCCCCGGACGCAGGGCAGACGACGCTGGAAAGTTCCCTCGGCACGAATGACGGCCTGTGGCACCATGTCGCCTACACCCATGACGGTGCGGGTAACCTGGAGCTGTTCCTCGACGGCGTGAGCGTCGCCACGACCACCACCGCGATCAACAGCATCGACAACGGTTCCGTGACGATCGGCGGTTGGCAGACCGCCAACCAACCCTTCTTCGGCGAGATTTTCGACGTCCGCGCCTATGACGTGGCGCGCACGGCGGGCGAGATCCAGGCCGATATGAACGACCTGCCCGACGGCACGGACCCGGCCCTGACCGCCGCCTGGCATCTGGACGACGTGCTGAACGGCACGACGGATCAGTTCCGCGACGTCACCGGCAACGGCGCGACCGGCACCTATTCCGACAGCACGCCGGAGTTTGCCGAAACCAACCTGTTCACGATGGCCGAGGAAAGCACCCTGCACGGCCGGATCATCGCCACCGACCCCGATGATGTGAATGACACCGAGGTCTTCACCTTCGACGTCGCGGCCCAGGGTGCCAACGGCACCGTTACCGTCAACCCGGCCGACGGCACCTGGGAATACACGCCGAATGCGGACTTCACCGGCACCGACAGCTTCGAGGTCAAAGTGACCGACAGCCTGGATGCCACGGCGACCAAGACGGTTTCCGTCACCGTGCTGAACGTCAACGACGCGCCGGACGTCTCCTCCGCCGGGCCTGCGGCCGACTTTACCGAAGACGGCGCCCCGGTCTTCGTCGATCCGGCCCTGACCATCAGCGACCTGGACAGCGCCGATTTCGACGGTGGCACCCTGACCATCGATGTTACCGGCGGCCATCAGACCGGCGACGTGCTGGCCATCGATGCTGGCGGGCCATTCACCCTGAGTTCCGGCATGTCGAGCGGCAGCCTCGTCAGCCTCGGCCAGGACATGATCGGTGTCATCGGCCTGGACGGCACCACGGGCACGCTTTCCATCGACCTGACCAGCAGCTTCGCCACGCCAGGCGTTGTCGAACAGCTGGCCCGCGCCGTGACCTTCCAGAACGACACGGCAGAACCGGGCGCCGGGTCGCGCAACATCGAGTTCACCCTGACGGACGGCGACGGTGGCACCTCCGCCGCCCTCAGCCAGACCGTCAACATCTCGCCGATCAACGACGCGCCGGAAATTCTCGGTGTGGTGCAGTCAAGCAATGCCGCGTGGTTCGACGGCATCGGCGACAGCATCAGTCTGGCCAATCCGGCGGGCCTGCCGAACGGCGCTGCCGACTTCACCTGGTCCGCCTGGGTCAAGACAGACGCAACCGCTGTCAATCACGCCATCCTGTCGGTCGGCAATGCCACCGGCACCGGCACCAACGGGCAATTGTTCATTCAGGCAAACGGCCAGTTGGCGTTCGATTCATTGAACGTCAACTTCGTTACCGGCGGGCCGGCAATCAATGACGACGCCTGGCACCATGTCGCGGTTACGACGTCCGGCGGCTTCTCCGAGATTTTCGTCGACGGCGTTTCCGTCGCCGCCCCCGTCGACCTTTCCCTCGCGATCGGAACGGACAGCGCCTTTATCGGCCAGGCGCCCGACGGGACAAATCAGTTCGATGGTGAGATTTCCGACGTCCGCATTTATGACGTGGCGCGCACCGTCGACGACATCGCCGCCGACATGGGCACGCGCCTGACCGGCGGCGAGCCCAACCTGGTTGCCTATTATCCGCTCGACAATGATGGCGGCGGCTTCGTGAATGACCTTGCCGGCGGCGACAACATCGGAACCTTGCTGGGTGACGTGACGATCGGCGGGGTCTCGCCGGACTTCCTGATCGGCGCGGGTGCATCCTTTACGGACAGCTTTGACGACGGCTCGTTGAGCACCGATTACACCGTGGACACAACCAACGCCGGTGCCGCGGCGACCGAAGGCAGCGGCGTTCTCTCGCTGTCCAGCCGGGCGATCGTTTCGACGGCCGTGGAATACGTCCCGACCGCCGCGGCGCCCATCACGATCGAAACCAGCCTTCAGTTCAACGATATCAACGATTTCATGGCGATCGCGACACGATCCGACGGCATCGCCGACCCCGGCAACTACAACTTCATCACCAACGGCGTCTACGCCACGTTCGGCAACGCCGGCGGCGTCAACCAGATGGCCATCTACCGCGTCGTCGGCGGAACGGTAACGCCGATCGTGGATACGGGTAGCGGCGCGTTCACCTTCAACAACGGCACGACCTACGATGTGGTCGTCACCGACGATGGCCTCAACCTGTCGATCACCGTTACGGAACAGAACAACCCGTCGAACACGCTGACGCTGGAAGCACAGGACTCGACCGAGTTCACGGACAACCACATTTCGTTCTTGAACCGGGAGAACGTGGCGAACGGCCCGCAGATCGACAGCCTGGAAATCACCCAGCCGGCCGGCCTTCCGGTCGTCCCGGAAGACGGAACGTTCTCGTCGCAGATCGTCGCCGGTGACGTCGACAATCTACAGGGCGACCTGACCTTCACCCTGGATGCAAATGCCGAAAACGGCACGGTAACGCTCCAATCCGACGGCAGCTTTACCTACACGCCCGATCCCGACTTCAACGGAATCGACCGTTTCTCCGTCACCGTCGACGATGGCAACGGCGGTATCAGCACCCAGGCCATTACCCTGGACGTGGCGCCCACCAACGACGCGCCGACGATCCTGGGCACGCAGGCCAATCTCCGCACGCCGCAGTTCGACGGCATCGACGACTTCGTTCAGGCCATCGACCCGAACAGCCTGCTGACCGAGGTCGGCGGGGCCTTCACCATCGAGGCCTGGGTCCAGCCCGCGGCCGCCGGCACCCTGGCGTCGCTCGGCACCGCGACGGGCAATCAGGGCCTTGAAATCTTCATCACCGGAAGCGGCGAGCTTGGCATCGGCACGGACGACCGCACCACCATCGAGATCGTCGACACCGGCAACGCCATCGACGACGGCGCCTGGCACCATGTCGCCGTGGCCTATGACGGCACGACCTTCCGCCTGTATGTGGACGGCGCGGAAACGGCTTCCGGCACCGGCGCGCTCAACATCGACAGCAGCGGCGAGGTCACCTTCGGCAAGGGCTTCAACGATACCGACCACTTCAAGGGCGCCATCGACGACATCCGCATCTGGTCCGACAACCGCACCGCCCAGGAAATCGCCGACAACTTCCAGCAGAACGACCTGTCCGGCTCCAACGGTCTGGCGGCACGCTATACCCTGGACAACACGAATTCGGAGGCCCTCGACAACGACCCGACCCTGATCGACGTATCGGGCAACGGCCACGTGATTTCGGCGGGCGGCCCGCCGTCGGACCCGTTCAGCGCCTATGCCGTGCTCGACGGCGCGGGCGACATGATCAACTTCACCCAGATCAATCCGGTCGACGGCACCGGCAAGATCACCATCGCCGCCTGGATCAAGCCGGACGACCTGATCGGCACCCAGGCCATCGCCACTATCGGCGCCGGCGACCTGGTGTTTGCCCGCAACGGCAACGGCCTGTCGTTCACCAACGCCGGGGTTTTGGGCAGTGCCGCATCCGGCACGCTGACGGCCGGGGAATGGAACCACGTCGCGGTCACCTACGACAACACGACCGGCACCTTCGAAACCTTCGTCAACGGCACGCTTCAGGGCGCGGGTAATGTCGGCATTAACCCGCTGCCGGCGGCGACCACCATGGCCATCGGGTCGTCGAACGGCGACGGCAGCGAAACCGCCGAGGATTCCTTTGCCGGCGGCATCGCGCAGGTCCGCATCTACGACGAGGTCCGCCAGCCCGCGGACGTCCAGGCCGACATGATGAAACGTGATTTCAATGGCGAGACCCCGGCCAGCCTGCGGAACAACCTGTCGCTCGACGGCCGCCTGAGCAACAATCAGGATTACCAAGGCCTGGCCGACGGCACCTTCGTCGGCGACGGCCAGTTTGTTGATCACTCGCCGCTCTTGCTGGGCCCCAACGTGACGTCCGGCGCCGTCACCTTCGACGGCGTGGACGATGCCATCAACTTCGGCCAGGAAATGGCGTTCGAGGTCGATACCACCTTCACGCTGGAAGCCTGGATCAATCCGAAATCATCTTCCGACTGGGCCGGTATCGTCACCAACATCACCGACGACGGCGGCAACGAAAGCGGCTATGGCCTGCATCTGGCCGCGAACGAGGCCATCCGCTTCGCGTTCACCGTCGACGGCACGCTGCACACCATTGATACGCCCATCAATACGATTGACCTGGGCCAATGGTCCCATGTCGCCGCCACTTATGACGGCGGGACGGCGCGGATTTTCGTCAATGGCATCGAAGTCGCGGCGCAGGACATCTTCGGTGCGGCAATGACCTATGATTATCCCAATGATCTGCGGCTCGGCGCCTACCACGACAGTGACGAAGACTATTTCTTCGACGGCGAAATCGCCGACGTGCGCATCTGGGACGTCGCCCGCACGGATTGGGAGATTGAGAACGATGCCGAGCACCCTGTCTCGGGAGAAGGCTCCGGTCTGGTCTTCAACGCAAGCCTGAACGAGGGTGTTGGCGGGGAGCCTGTGTCATCGGTCAATGACGCCGTCAACAACCTCAGCGGCACGCCTTTAGGGGGGCCGGTGTACATCGGCACGGGACCGGAAATTTACGGCGGGCTCGATCCTGCCGCGCCGCTGGCCGGCACGGAAGACACCATCCTGCGCGGCCGCATCGCGGGCCAAGACACCGAGGGCGACGGGCTGACCTTCACCCTGGACGTCAACGCCGCCAACGGCTCGGTCGCGCTGAATCCCGACGGCAGCTACGAATACACCCCCAATCCCGATGCGTTCGGCACGGATTCCTTCACCGTCACCGTTTCCGACGGCTTCGGCGGCACGGACACGCGGACCGTCTATCTGGACATTGCCCCGGTGACCGACGTCTTCATCGGCGGCAACGGGGACGACATCCTGTACGGCACCGAAGGGGACGATATCCTCGACGGGCGGGCCGGCGAGAACATCCTGATCGGCGATGCCGGCGACGACTATCTGACCGGCGGCACCCGGGGCAAGGCCGGCGTCGACCGCAACGTCGCCGACTATTCCGACGCCGGCGCCGGGATTACAGTGACCGGCGACACGGTCACGGGCGATGCCTCGGTCGGCACCGACACGCTGGGCAATATCGATCAGATCATCGGCAGCGCCCACGACGATGACTTCGACATGACCGGCTGGGACAACGGCCAGTTCGATGCCTTTGATCCGGACAACGGCGGCGCTTTCAACCCGACCGTCGGCGATTTCAACGTCGTCCGCGGCGGCGACGGCGACGACACCATCACCGGCAACGGCTTCACCCGTGTTGATTACAGCGATGCCATGGGCGGCGTGACCGTGACCCTGGACGATGCTGTCACCTTCGGCGGCGGCGTCACCGGCTTCGGGAAGCGGACCGACAACAGCGGGAACGCGACCGGCACCATGGATGGCACTGGCCTCGACAAGTTCATGGGCGGCGTCAACGAGATCGCCGGCTCCGAATACAGCGACACCCTGACCGGCGACGCCAACAACAACGTGCTGATCGGGCGCGGCGGCAACGATATCCTGAACGGCGGCGGCGGCACGGACCGCGCCGATTACCGCTCAGACGTCGCCGCCATCACGGTGACCTATGACGTTGGGTCCGCATTTGACGCCACGGTCACCGACGGTTCCGGCGGCGTTGATGACCTATCCTCCATCGAACAGGTGCGCGGCTCGCAGTTCGACGACTTTTTCAACGGCAACGATGCCGACAACCGCTTCCGCGGCGAAGGCGGGGCCGATACGTTCACCGGCGGCGACGGCGACGACCGCTTCGAATACACCCGCGGCGACGAATCCGTGGACATGGCCTACGACACGATCACCGATTTCACTAGCGGCGCCGACACCATCCGCTTCAAGGGGATGGACGGTCTGGAACTGATGACCGTCGAATACGACCATGCGGGCCCGGTCCAGGCGACCGTCGACGCCATCGCCATCGACGACGGCGTCCAGGACCGGGTCGTGTTCTTCACCATCAACACGGACGGCTATCTTTACGTCAAAGGCCGGGGCACCGGCACGACCAACTACGACGGCACCTTGATCAAGCTCGACGGCGTCACCACGCCGCTGGCGGGAACGGATGTCCGGGACGGCAACGGTACCGCCCTGATCGAAACCACCGCCGGCACGAACACCATCGCCGCCCTGACCGGCCAGCAAACCCATACCGGCGGCGCGGGCCCGGATTACTTCGTATTCACGGCGGAAACGGATTCCGATGTCGGCATCGGCAACCGCGATACCATTACCGATTTCGTCGCTGGCGAGGACAAGATCGTGCTTGAAGGCGTGATCGACGATGGTCGGGATTTCTCCTTCGGCAGTATCCTTGACGTGGGCCTTGGCAGCAATGCGATGGCCGGCTTTGGCCTAGCCAGCCTAAGCGACGTGCTGCGGATTGACACAGACGGCGATGGCCTGAACGTGCTGGGGGTAATTTCCGGCATCGACATGGAAATTGAATTTTCCAGCATAACTGGCACCCTCGACACCGACGACTTCATCATCATCACCACGGGCACCACGGGCGACGACAGCTTTGTCGGGCGCACGGGCAACGACTGGATTCTGGCCTCGGCCACGACCTCCATAGCGACGGACGTCGCTTCGGTCACCGGCGGCGACACGATCAATCTGGCAGGCGGCGGCAGCGGCGGCGACGATACCCTGATCTTCCGCGACCCGATGGAGTTTGTCGGCGCCGAATGGTCGGGCACGGACCTGATGTTCTTCTATGAAGACACGGTCGGCCTAGATTTCCACAAGGTCACCGTGACCAACCAGGTGGCCAATCCGATCGAATTCGTCGAATTCGAATTCAACGACGGCGACGATCTGGACCGCTTCGCCGTCGCCAATGGATCGGATGCCTCCGGCGGGGCGGACAACACCCTGGTCGCCGGCGGCAGCGGCATCGACACCCTGATCGGCACCGACCACAACGATATCCTGCTCGGCAACGACGGCGACGACAACCTGGACGGCGGCGACGGCGACGACCTGCTGATCGGCGGCGCGGGCGAGGACATCCTGGACGGCGGCGCGGGCAACGATACCGTCAGCTATTTCCAGAACCCGACAAACGGGGTCATCGTCAACCTGAGCAACACCACGGAAGGCATCAGCCCGGAGGCCGTTTCCGGTGGCACCGCTTTCGACCCCTACAGCGCAGAAATCGACACCCTGATCAACATCGAAAACGCCGAAGGCAGCAGCTTCGAAGACTTCCTGATCGGCAGCGACGGCGCCAACCGCCTGTCCGGCGACGCCGGCGACGATCATATCTACGGCGGCGGCGGCGCGGACATTCTCGAAGGCGGCGCGGGCATGGACGTGTTCATCTATGGCTCGACCGAAGACAGCGGCTTCGACGCCGCCCTGCGCGACGTGATTTTGGATTTCGACGCGATCGGTGCCGACAAGATCGATATCTCGGCATTCAATCAGGGCATGTTCATGTTCGTGGGGGACGATACCAACGACTTCGCCGGCTTCGGCGCCAGTTCGGCCCGGTTCAACAATGAGACCAAGATTCTGGAAATCGATGCCGACGGCGACGCCCAGGCGGACATGGAAATCGAACTGCAGAATGTCAATGGCGCCGATCTGGACAGTAACGACTTCGTGGTCTCCGGCGGGCAGATCGCCTAAGCACCGGCCGTCCCTGTTCACCAATCATTCACCTGACAACCCTATGATTTCGCCAGGATCGCCGCGAAGATTGCCGATGTGGTATGGTGGCGGCGCCTCTGTCGCCGATTGCGGCGCAGCGCGGAAATCCGGGGATATTCGCGCGCAGATGAGTGAGCGAGCATGAAGGAACTGTTGAAACGGGTCTTCGCCAGGCCGGCGATCGCGACGGAACTGATCGTCGCGACCCTGTTCATCAACATCCTGGCCATGGCCAGCCCGCTGTTCGTCATGCAGGTGCTGAACCGCTATGTCAGCCAGGGCGTGGACGCGACGCTCGCGACCCTGACGTCCGGCGTGCTGCTGGCGATCACCCTGGAATTCCTGTTCCGGCAGGCGCGGGGGGCCCTGGCCCGCGGCGTCAACGTGGAGCCGGATGAAAAGCTCGCCATCGCCGGCTACGGCATCCTGACCCGGGCGCGGGCCGGCGACCTGGAACAGATTCCGCCGGAAACCCGGCGCGAAATGGTCAACGGCATGGCGTCCGTCGAACAGGCCTATTCGTCGTCCAACATCGCGACGATCCTCGACGTGCCGTTTTCGCTGATTTTCGTGTTCGTGCTTTACCTGCTGCATCCGCTGCTCGCCATCGTGGTCCTGGCCTTTCTGGTCGGCGTGTTTGCGCTGGGCGTCTATGGCTCCATGTCCATGCAGGAAAAGACGGCGGAACTGCAGAACGCGACCGGCGTCGGCAGCGCGCTTCTGGGCACCGCGACCCGCGAACAGGATCTGGTGCGCGCCTTCAACGCCGGCGGGTTCCTGCGCCGGGCCTGGGAAAAGCATGTGCATTCGTCGCAGCGCCTGCGCCGCGACGTGACCTCGCGCCAAGGCATGATCCAGACCATCACGCAAACGGCCAACGGCCTGATGAGCGTCGCCGTCATCACCACGGGGGCCTTGCTGGTGGTGTCTGGCCAGATGGACGTGGGGGCCATGATCGGCGCCAACATCCTGTCGGCCCGGGCGTTGCAGCCGGTCACCAAGCTGTCGCAACTGGGCAGCGCCTTCGCCAAGGCGCGCCAGGCGCTGACCATGTTCGCGGAATTGGTCAAGGTCCCGCTGGAACCGGAAAAGGGCTCCGCCGTCAGCAAGTATTCCGGGGCCATCGAACTGCGCGACCTTTCCTTCGGGTTCAAGGGGGCGCCCATGCCGCTGTTCGAATCCCTGAACCTGAAACTGGGCCCCGGCGACGTGCTGTTGGTGGTCGGCGACAACGGCAGCGGCAAGACGACCCTGGGCCGCCTCATCATGGGCCTGTTGGAACCGGACCGGGGGCAGATCCTGATCGACGGCCTGGACCTCAAGCAGGTGGCGCTGGAATGGTGGCGCCGCCAGGTCATCTACATGCCGCAGGAACCGGCCCTGCTGAACGCGACGATCGAGGAAAACCTCAAGGTCAACGCGCCCGACGCGGAGACCTCGGACCTCAACCGCATCATCGACGCGGTCGGCCTGCGCCGTTTCCTGGATGAAAGCCCGCAAAGCTTTGAAACACCCGTGGTCGATAACGGCTGGCGCCTGTCCGAAGGCACCCGGCGGCGGCTCGGCCTGGCCCGGGCGCTGGCGACCAACGGCGCGCTGGCGGTGATCGACGAGCCGACGGAAAGCCTGGACGCCGACGGCTGCGCCGCCGTGCACAAGATCATGGGCTCCCTGGTCAAGCAGGGCCGCACCATCATCATCATGTCCCACGACAAGAACATCGTGCGCGGCGCCCATTATCTGTTGGACCTCAACCAGAAACCGGTCCCCGTCGTGCGCCATGTGCCCGGCGTTCAGGACCCGCAGGGTGCCGCGCGGCCCGCGCCGCCGGCCCCCGCGCCCAAGGCACCGGCCCCCAAGGCCCCGGCCGCCGGTCCGACCGCTGCCCCCGCCGAGGCGGGCACGCCGCAGGCCAGCCGGCCACGGGGCGGAGACTGACCATGGCCAATCAACCCATCGCCGCCACGGGGCGGCTCAAGGAACTGATGGCGAAGGCCCGCGCCGTACCGGAAACGGCGGCGGCGACGGCATCGGCCTATATGGCCCGGAAAGCCGCCGGCGGCACCCCGCCCCCGCCGCCGGAAGGTTCCGCCCCCGACGGCGCGGGCGGGTCGGACGATGCCCCGAACGCCCCCGGCGGCTACCAGCCCTCGGAAATGATCCCGCTCAAGACCCATGTCGTGTTCGGGCTGTGCGCGGTGATGGTGGTCAGCTTCGGCATCTGGTCAGCAATCAGCGAGATCGACATCGTTTCCATGGCCATGGGCGAAGTCATTCCCTCGACCCAGGTCAAGACCATCCAGCACCTGGAGGGCGGCATCGTGCGTTCGATCAAGGTGGTCGAAGGCGCCAAGGTAAAGGCCGGCCAGGAGCTGGTCGTGCTGGAGCCCACCGCAAGCAACGCCGACGTGGGCGAGCTGGGCGAACGCCTGGTGTCGCTGCGCTTCGATTTGGCCCGTCTGCGCGCCCTATTGCAGGGGGACCGCTCGCTGACCCTGGACCCGGAGCTGGTCCGCGAACGCCCCGATCTGGCCAATTCGGCCCGTCAGCGCTTTCAGGCGGACCTGGAAAAGCACCTGAGTGACCTCAAGCGCCAGAACGCCGCCATCGTGCAGCGGACCCAGGAAATCCACGAAATCCGGACCCGCATCACCAATGCGGGCAAGAGCCTGAAACTGGTCGATGAACAGGTCAAGATCAGCGAAGGCCTGTTGAAGCGCGACCTGACCAACCGCTTCGTCCATCTGAACCTGCTGAAAGAGGCCGAACAGCTGCGGGGCGGGATCGAAACGGACGAGGCCTCCCTGCTGCGCGCCGAGGCGGCCCGCAAGGAGGCCCAGGCGGTGCTGGAAAGCGTGACCAGCGAATTCAACAAGGAAACGCAGCGCCTGCTGGACGAAGCGCAGCTCAATTTCCGCGAACTGACCCAACGCATCCAGAAATTCCGCGACAACCTGCAGCGCACGGTCGTGCGCTCGCCGGTCGACGGCACGGTCAAGACGCTCTACGTGGTCACCGTGGGCGGCGTGATCCGGCCGGGCGATCCGGTCGTCGACATCGTGCCGGCGGGCGACAAACTGGTGATCGAGGCCAAGCTGCAGACCCAGGACATCGGCTATGTGGTGCCGGGCCAGGCGGCCATCGTCAAGCTGGCCTCGGGCGACGCCATGCGCTTCGGCGCTCTGAAGGGAACCGTGACCCACGTCAGCCCCGATACCCTGCAAACCCCCGACGGCAACCCGTATTACCGGGTCCGCATCGTCACCGAAGACGATCACTTCAGCCGCGGGTCCCTGGTCTACAACCTGTTTCCCGGCATGCAGGTCATGGCCAGCATCCAGACCGGCACGCGCACGGTGCTGCGCTATCTGGTCGATCCCCTGCTCGCCAATCTGGACGTCGCCATGGGCGAACGCTAAGGGCGCGGCAACGCCGCCGCCATACACCCGCCCCATCGGAACGGATGCGCCCCCGTGGCGGATTATTGAAATTCAGGAAATGACGACTATTTTTTGGCCGCAGGCTTCCCGGCAGGCTTTTTCTTGGCCGTGGCGGCAGCGCCCTTGCCGCCGTCGTCCTTGGCCTGGCTTTGCAGCTTTTCGCGGATTTCATTGGCGCCGTCGGCGATGCCGCGCAGCACGGCCTGAAGCTGGTTCGCCGGAATTAACAGGCGTGTCACCGGCCGGGCGCTACCGGCTTCGAGCTGTTGGCCCAGGGTGATACGGAAGACGCCGTTGGCGTGCGACACGCTAGAGACGAGTTCGACGAAATGCTCGTCCAGTTGTTCATCGGCCATATTCCACCCCCTGTCGCGCTTTAAATCCTGCAGAAATTGATTGTCCTTTGCAGGGACGTGAGGGTCAACAGCGTTATTTGCAGTGAACAAACGCCCAATTCGGTACGATAAATAACGCTATCGGACAAAAGAAATATGGCAGATTTGCCCCCTTCCATATCGATGAAATTTGTAAAATACGTTGTAAAAGCGTGCATACAATACTAATTTCGCCTTGAAAGTTCACGTAGGCCCATTTCCCAGTGTGATATAATGCCACGCATGGTTGAGGGGCTCACAAAGATTAGGCGCCCAGATACAACCCCGGGGCGCAAAAAGGAAAACAAATGCCTAAAGCCTCAAGCAAGAACGAAAGCCACCGGCAAAAGCGGCTTCCGCCGGGCGTCTCCAACCCGGTTGATATCCATGTCGGCCAACGCCTGCGGCTTCGTCGCACGCTTCTTGGCATGAGTCAGGAAAAGCTCGGCGATGCGGTGGGCCTGACCTTCCAGCAAATTCAGAAGTACGAACGGGGCGCCAACCGCATCGGCGCCAGCCGCCTGTACATGTTTTCGCGGATTCTCGACGTGCCGGTCGCCTATTTCTTCGAGGAACTGCCGTCGCAGATCCGTACCCACGAAGGACAGATGCAGATCGGCCTGTCCGATTTGCCGCAGGACACGCTGGAACGCGACCCCATGGCGCGCCGCGAGACCCTGGAACTGGTTCGCGCCTATTACGCCGTGGGCAACCCCAAGGTTCGGCGCCGGATCGTCGATCTTGTCCGTTCCCTGAGCGGCGAGGAAGACTGACCCGGCCGGCGGCATTCCCGCCTGATTCAACGAAGGATCAGGCAACCCCCGCCCGCGCGACCATCGCTTCCAACAACACCTGACAGCCTGCGGCCAAATCCTCCGGCGCGGCGTATTCCCGCTCGTTGTGGCTGATCCCGTCCTTGCACGGCACGAAGATCATACCCGTGGGTGCGGCCTGCGCCAGATTGCAGGCATCATGCCCGGCGCCGGAATGGATATCGCGGCAGGCCAGCCCCAGCCGCTTGGCGGCGGCCCGCACGGCCTCGACGCAATCCGGGTCGAAACGGATCGAATCACGGCCAAACATCTCCGCGACCTCCACCTCCAGCCCGGTTTCCCCGGCGACGGTTCGGCACAACGCCTCGGCGCGGGCGCAGATATCGGCCAGCAAGGCATTGTCCGGATGGCGGATATCGACGGAAAAGGTAACCCGTCCCGGCACCGTGTTGCGGGAATTGGGCCGCACCTGCAGATAGCCCGTGGTGATGACCGGCAGGGGATCAAACTCGAAGGCCAGGCGGTTGAGCCCGTCGATCATGCGCGCCGCCCCGACCAGGGCGTCGCGGCGCAGGGGCATCGGCAGTGTTCCCGCGTGACCTTCCTCGCCGGTCACGGTGACGGTGTAACAACGGCGCCCCTGGGCGCCGAGCACGGCGCCGATGACCGCCCCTTCCCGTTCCAGAATCGGGCCCTGTTCGATATGCGCCTCGAAGAAGGCCGAAATGGGATAACCGCCACAGGGGGCATCGCCGTCATATCCGATACGCGCCAGTTCCCGGCCCAGGGTGGTCGTGCCCTCGCGGTCGGGCAGATTGCGCCCGAAATCCAGATCGAACTGCCCGGCATAAACCCCCGAGGCGACCACCCCGGCGGTGAAGCGCACGCCTTCTTCGTCCGTCCAATTGATGATTTCAAGGGGGGCTCGGGTGGTGAGTCCGGCCTCGTTGAGGGCCCGCACCACCTCTAGCCCGGCCAGCACGCCGTAGGCGCCATCGAACTTTCCGCCGAGGGGCTGACTGTCCAGGTGACTGCCGGTGACGACCGGGGGGGCCGTGTCGTCCGTGCCGGCGCGGCGGCCGATGATATTGCCCATGCGGTCGACCCGAACGGCCAGGCCCGCCTCCTTGCACCAGTCGACGAACAGATCCCTGCCCGCCTTGTCCAGATCGGTGAGCGCAAGGCGCCCGACACCGCCGCCCGGCGTCGCGCCGATCCGGGACATCTCCATGAGAGACCGCCACAGGCGGTCCCCGTCCACTGCTGCCGTCACCGCCATTCGCCGACCTTGTCCGCCAGCCAGCGGCAGATCCGCAGCAGTTTGGCATCCTGCCCCCAGGGACAGATCACCTGCACGCCGATGGGCATGCCGTCGGCTCCTTTCAGCAACGGCACGCTGGCCGCGGGTGCCCCCATGAGGGTCCAGTAACCGTTGAAGGACGCATCGCCCGTGCGGGTGAGCTCACGCGGCGCCTGGCCCGGTGCCGCCGGGGTCAGGATCGCATCGACGCCGTCGAAGAACCCGGCCAGGGCATCCTGCATTTCCTCGGCCTGATAGAGGGCATCCAGGTATTCCCGGGCCGTGACCGGGCGGCCGCGTTCGACCCGGTCGGCCGTGATCGGGTCCAGGCCCGCGCGATCGCGGTCGTAATAGGGACCAAGCGATTGCCCGACCGCACCGTTCATCACCATGCCGTGGCATTCAAGGGCGGCATCGAACACGGGCGGCAGGTCCGCTTCCCGCACGTCGTCGCCCAGATCGCGGGCCAGACCCTCGATCGCCTGCTGCATGTCCGCTTCGCCGCGCCCCCAGGCCGGCCCGCGCACGAAGGCCAGACGCGGCGGCGCGGTGAGCGGGTCCGCCTCGCCCATCTTCGGATGTGCGCGCATGTCCTTGTCCGCCGGATCGCGCTGCATCAGCACCCGGCCGGCCAGGGCCATATCCTCGGGCGTGCGCGCGAAGATGCCGGGATGGTCCAACCGCCGCGATAGGGGCGACATGCCGGCACGGGAAATCGTGCCGAAGGTGGGTTTAAGCCCGTAAACGCCGTTGAAGGACGCCGGGCGCAGCATGGACCCGCCGGTCTGCGAGCCGATGGCCAGCGGCACCATGAAATCGGCGACCGCCGCCGCCGAGCCCGAGGACGAGCCCCCCGGCGTGCGGGCCGGATCATGGGGATTGCGCGTCTTACCGGGGGCCGAGAGGGCGAATTCCGTGGTCACGCATTTGCCCATGATGACCGCCCCGGCCTGGCGCAGCAGGGCGACCAGGGTCGCGTCCGTGTCCGGGCGTCGCCCGGCACACAATTGGGAGCCGTTTTCCGTCGGCTGATCGGCGGTATCGATGATGTCCTTGATCCCGACGGGAATGCCGTTGAGCGGCCCGGCTTGCCCGTCGCGGCGGCGCTGGTCGGCGGCATCGGCCTGGGCCAAGGCCAGGTCCGGATCCAGGAAGGTCCAGGCGCGGACGGTGTCTTCGCGCTCGGCGATGCGGTCCAGGCAGGCCTGTACCAGTTCACGGGCGGATAGGTCGCCCGATTCCATGCGGGCAAGCGCCGCTTCGGCGCTCAGTCGGCAGATATCCATTTTATTGTTTCCTCTATGGGGCGGCTGGCGCTTTGTACACGCCCTTTTCCTTGTAAAAGCGGGCGGCGCCCGGGCAATAGGGGATGGAAACGCCGGCGTGATGGCTTTCCAATGTCAGGTTTTTCCCCTTGGCATGGCCGTTTTTCAACAGGTGCGGCGCCTGCATGTTGCCGTAGAGCCCCTTGACCACGCCGTAGTGAAGATCGTCCGGCAGGTTCAGGCGCGACACCCAGAGGGCGGAGACGCTGACGGTTTCCACGGGGGTCGGATTGCCCCGGTAGGTGTTTCCCGGAATGATATCGGCGGAATAGAACGGCGCCTTGGCGATCAGGGCGTCGCGTTCCTTGCCCTGCACCGGAACCAGGGTCAGGCCCGTCGAGTTCGCCATCTCGAAGACCCCCGCGATGGGATAGCCGGACACGTCGATGAAAGCGTCCAGATGACCGTCGCGGACAAGTTCGGTGGCGGTCTTGGATTTTACGTACTCAGGCATGAAATCGCGATTTTCCACCAACCCGTGGGCGCCCAGGACCAGACGGGCACCGACCTGAACCCCCGATTCCGGCAACCCGATCGAGACCCGCTTGCCCTTCAGGTCGTAGATCGACTTGATGCCGCGGTCCTTACCGGCAACCGCATGGACGTGTTCCGGATAGAGGCTGGAGAGCACGCAAAGTTTCTTGAATGCCTTCTTGTCGGCGAAGGGGCCCGTGCCCGTGTACGCCCAGTAGGTCACATCGGATTGGACGAAGGCGGATTCGACCTGGTCCGCGTCCAGGGCGGAGACATTGGCGACCGAGCCGTGGGCCGATTGGGCGAAGGCAACCAGCCCCTCCATGCCGCAATTGCCGCCTTTGCTGCAACTGCGCGCCCCCGGCGGATTGGAAATCACCTGGGCCAACAGACCCGCCATGGGAAAGTACGTGCCGCCGGCGGCACCACTGGCGATCCGGAAGAACAGCATCTTCTGAGCCATGGCCGTGCCGGCATGCATCCAAAAAGCCACACCGCTTGCCAGGGCGGCGGCGACAACCACGCATCGAATCAGCCGTGGGCGCTTCGCTTTTCCAAGGTTCATGCTTATCCTCCCCCGCCATGGTGATCAATTTCACCCGCCGGGGCAACAGAGCAAGAGGGTTTTCCCCTGACGAAAAAGACAAATATTGTATACATTGGTATTATATACAGACACAGACCGGCCTGAAAAAACAGGGGTCGACCGATAAAAGAAGGGGGGAGCAATCTGCCTATGAACGAGCATTCGCCGACCATCGATACCACCCGGGCAGAAACCTTCCGCCACTGGACACCGGTCACCCTTCGATTTTCCGACCAGGACAGCATGGGACATGTGAACAATGTCTCCTACGCCGCCTTTGTCGAAGCGGGGCGCAACGCCTTCGTCACCCAGTATCTCAAGCCGGACACCCATCCGGGGATCGATTTCGTGCTGGCCCGCGTAACCATCGATTTCCGCGCCGAAATGCATTACCCGGGCACCGTCGATGTCGGCACCTGCATCAAGCGGATCGGAAACTCGTCGATCACCATCGGCACCGGCCTGTTCAAGGACGGGCGCCTGCACGGCACCGCGGAAAGCACCAACGTGTTTATCGACCTGGGCACGCGCAAGCCCTGCCCCATTCCCACCGACGTGCGGGCCGAACTCGAACGCCAACTCAGCGAAGCGGCGGGCGCGTAAATGACCAGCAAAGAGGACAACACGGAACAGCTGTCGCGCGGCGAATTCGTCCACGCGCGCCTGCGGGACGCGATCCGTGCCGGGCGGTATCCGCCGGGCACGCGCATCCGCGAGACCGAAGTCGCGGCCTGGCTCAGCGTCAGCCGCACGCCCGTGCGCGAAGCCCTTCGCCGCCTGCAGGCGGACGGGCTGCTGGTGTTCGAACCCTGGCGCGGCGTTGTCGTCGCCGAACTGGATCAGCAGCAGGTTGTCGAATTCTATGCCATGCGCCGGGTCCTGGACGGCGCGGCCGCCCGCCTGGCGGCGCAGCATGCGTCGGAGCCGGAACTGGCCTATATGGAGGACTGCCTGAACGCGGCCTCCCCCGGTAAGGGCGATGTCGCCCAGATGGCCGAAGCCAACCGCCGCTTCCACGAAGCCCTGTTCCAGGCCGCGCACAACCGCTATCTGCTGAAATCGGCAGCCGCGCTTTCCGATGCGTTGGCCCTGTTGAAGGGAACGACTTATTCCTTTCCCGACCGGGCCGATACGGCCCATGAGGAGCACCGCGCCCTGATGGACGCCATCCGCGCGCGCGAGCCGGAAAAAGCCGAACGCCTGGCCCGCAAGCACATTGCCAAGGCAGAGAAGGCGCGGCTCAAGCTGCTGGGGAATCAGCGCGACGTGAAATTGTCCGAGGACAAATCGGAATGACCTACTTTCCGCCCTCAGGCGGCGCTTGGGAAACAACCTCCGCGGAACAGGCCGGCCTGCATCCCGGCCGCCTGGCCGAGGCCGTAACCTTCGCCGAAAACGCGGAAACGTCCTGGCCGCGCGACCTGGACCGGGCGGAATTCCTGCCGACACTGACCCAGCACGAACCCCCTCCGTGGAACGAAATTCTCGGCCCTGTCGCCGCCCGAGGCGGCCCGGCGGGCCTGTTCATCCGGGGCGGACGCATCGTCACCACATGGGGCGATCCGGCCCGCGCCGACATGACCTTTTCCATCGCCAAAAGCTATCTCGCCGTGCTTGCGGGATTGGCGCTGGGCGAGGGGCTGATTTCCGACCTGGACGATACCGTCGCGGGCTATGTGGACGGCGACTGGTTCGCCTCGGAGCACAACGCGTCGATCACCTGGCGCCACCTTCTGACCCAAACCTCGGAATGGCAGGGCACCCTGTTTTCCAAGCCCGATCAGGTCGATCATTTCCGCACGCTCGGCCATGGCGGCGGCGAATCGAAAAAGGGCCAGAAGCGCGACCTGGGGGCCCCCGGCACCTATTGGGAATACAATGACGTTCGCGTCAACGCCTTGGCACTTGCATTGCTGCATGTGTTCCGCCGGCCCCTGCCCGAGGTACTGCGCGATTCCATCATGGCTCCGATCGGGGCATCGGACGATTGGCGCTGGATGGGGTACCGCAATTCCGGGGTGATCATCGACGGCGTCGAGATGAGTTCCGTGCCCGGCGGCACCCATTGGGGCGGTGGCCTGCAGATTTCATCCCTCGACCATGCCCGGTTCGGCCTGCTGATCAAGGAAGACGGCGTGTGGAACGGTCACCGCATCCTGCCCGAAGGATGGGTCAGCGCCCTGCGCACGCCCTGCGCGCTCAATCCCGTCTATGGCTATCTGTGGTGGCTGAACACGGATCGGGCGCAGTATCCGTCGGCACCCGAAAGCAGCTTCTTCGCCATGGGGGCCGGCACCAATTTGATCTGGATCGATCAGGAACTGGACATCCTGGCCGTGTTCCGTTGGGTCGACCAACCGTCGCTGGACGCGGTAATATCAGGCTTCATGGCGGCGATGGAATGACCGCCTGACCCGTTCCCGGAGCATCCGAACATGACCCCTGAAGACATTCTGCGTTATCCCGCGCGCGTCCTGACCCAGGCCCAGCGCGAAGCCTATTTCCGCGACGGCTATCTGGTCGCCGAACGCCTGATCCCCGACGACATCGTCGACGAGATCAACCGCGTCACGGCGGACTGGATCGAACGCTCCCGCGCGCTGACCAAACCAAACGATGTGCTGGACGTGGCCCCCGGCCATACGGCCGACAGGCCCGTGGTGCGCCGCCTGAAAAAGCCCGACGGCATGGACCCCGCCTATTGGCAATTCGCCAACGGCATCATCGCCGACGTGGCCGCGGACCTTCTGGGCCCCGACGTCTGCTTCCATCATTCCAAGCTGAATTTCAAATGGTCCGACGGCAAGGACGAGGTCGCCTGGCATCAGGACATCGCCTTCTATCCCCATACCAACCATTCGGTGCTGGCCATCGGCACCTATCTGGCCGACGTCATGCCGGGGGACGGACCGCTCGGCGTCATTCCGGGCAGCCATCTGGGGCCGGTCTACGAACATTATGATGCGAATGGTATCTGGACCGGACGCCTGACCGACGCGGACGTGGCCGAACTGCCGACCGACACGGCGGTCTATTGCCCCGCCCCCAAAGGCTCGATCACCGTGCATCACGCCCGCGCCGTGCATGCCACCGAGGCGACGACCCAGACGGTGTCCGGGCGGCCGCTTTTGATCAATTCCTATGCCTCGGCCGATGCCTTTCCCTATACGGCGCTGAAGGACACCTACACGGAGCATTTCCGGGCCCTGGTGCGCGGCCAGGCTGCCAAATGGGCGCATATGGACCCGGAGCCCTGCCCCACACCGCCGGACTTTTCCGCGGGCTATACGTCGATTTATGCTCAGCAGGCGGGCGAAGCGGGCACGCCGACGCCGCGCGATCCCGGCCACCGTCCGCCGGCGGCCGTCGCGGCGGCGCTCAAACCGGCTGCCGAATAATCAGCCGCCGCGGGCGGCGCCCCGGGTCACGGCCGGACTGCTGATCGACCGGCCGCCCTTGGGCGCGCCGTAGGATTTGGCACTGGCGCTCACGCCGGGGCCGTGCTGAGGGCCGGATTTGTCGTTATCGACGGACGTGCGCTTCTTCTTGGGCTTGCGATTGGGACGTTTTGTACCAGGCATGGTTTTGAGACTCCGCTGATCGGGGAAGGTCCCAGATTACGCCTTCCTGGGCGGAACGCAATTGCCCTGGGATGGTCAGGGCGCTATAGCCTAAGGAAAACCGCGTAGGAGACGAACATGAAGTATTCCCTGGGTGACCTTAAGGTCCAGACCGATGGCGACAACTATTGGATCGCGCCGAACGCCGTCGTGATCGGCAACGTCATCCTGAAAAAGGATGCCAGCGTCTGGTTCGGCGCCACTGTCCGCGCCGACAACGACGTCATCACCATCGGCGAAGGCACGCAGATTCAGGACGGCAGCGTGCTGCACGCGGACCCCGGGTTTCCCCTGACCATCGGCGACCATTGCACGGTCGCCCATATGGCCATGCTGCACGGCTGCACGATCGGCGACGGCACCATGATCGGCATCGGCGCCGTGGTCCTGAACGGCGCCAAGATCGGCAAGAACTGCATCATCGGCGGCAAGGCGCTGATCGGCGAAGGCAAGGAAATTCCCGACAATTCCCTGGTCATGGGCATCCCCGGCAAGGTCATCAAGGAAGTGTCCGACGCGCAAAAGGAAATGCTCGCCCGCATTCCGCCCCACTACGTGGAACGCTGGAAGCGCTATAAGACCGAGATGACGCCTCAGGACTGATCCGCCGTCCCTTCCTCAGACCAGCATGAAGATTCCCGCCATGGACCTGCCCATCGACCACTTCCTCCGCGCCGCCGCCAAGGCGCCGGATCGCATCGCCATCAAGGACGGGGATCTGACCCTGTCCCACGGCGATCTGGCCGCCCGCGTCAACGCCGTCGCGGCCGCCCTGCAAGACATCGACCCGGCACCACAAAGCCGGGTCGGCATTTGCGGGTACAACACGGTGGAGCATCTGACCGCGTTCCTCGGCACGCTGGCCGCCGGCAAGACCTGGGTTCCCCTGAATCCCCGCAACGGGGAAGAGGAATTGTCGCGCATGGTCGAGGCAACAGCGCCCTCGATCATCGTCGCCGACGCCGACTGCATGGGCCGCTTCGACCCCGGCAGCGCCACGGTGGTGCGGGGACGGCCGACCGGCGGCAGCCAGCACGCCTGCGGCGGCGATCTCAACCTGGCGGCCTTGATGAGCGATTTCGCCGGTCGCATGCCGAAACGCCATGACCTGGCCCCCGACGACGTCCAGGCCATCAAGTTCACGGGCGGCTCGTCCGGCCGGCCCAAGGGCGTGCAGCAGACCTATCGCGTGTGGCACACCTGCATCGACCTGATGACCCGCGCGTTCGAACTGGACGGCGACGACCGCAACCTGCTGGCCGCCCCCATGACCCACGGCACGGGCACCCTGCTGGTGCCGATTCTGGCCCAGGGCGGGATGCAGGTCTTCATGCCGCAGCCGGCGCGCCCGGCGGCGATCATCGACGCCATCGAAAAGGACCGGGTGACCACGGTGTTCCTGCCGCCCACGGTGATCTACATGATGATGGCCGAGGAAGACCTGACCAAACGCGATTTCAAGAGCCTGAAGCATGTCATCGTCGGCGGCGCCGCCATGCGCCCGGACGAAATCAAGCGCGGCCTACCCATGTTTAACAATGCCCTGGAAACCTGCTACGGCCAGACCGAAGTGCCGCAGATCGTCACCGTCATGCGGTCGCGCGACTGGCTGGACAACGACCATCGCCTGGCGTCCTGCGGTCGGGCCACGGATCGCTGCGACCTGCGCGTGGTCGATTCCGAGGGCAATTTCCTGCCGACCGGCCAGGCCGGCGAAATCGTCATCAAGTCCGACCTGGTGATGAAGGGCTATCTGGACATGCCCGAAGCCACGGCCGAAACCATCAAGGACGGCTGGCTCTATACGGGCGACGTGGCGGCGATCGAGGAAGACGGCTTCATCTACATCAAGGACCGAATTCGCGACATGATCGTCACCGGCGGCTTCAACGTGTTCCCGTCCGATGTCGAGGCCGTTCTGGGCCAGCATCCGGCGATCAAGGAATGCGTCGTGTTCGGCCTGCCCGACGACAAATGGGGTGAGGCCGTGCAAGCAGCGGTGGAGGTCCACAAGGGCCAAACGCCGGGTGAGGACGAGATCATCCAATACGTCAAGTCGCGCCTGGATTCCGTGAAGGCGCCGAAGCGCGTGCATTTCGTCGACGAGCTGCCGCGCAGCCCCGTGGGCAAGGTGCTCCGGCGCGAAGCCAAAGCTCAATTCCAGGAGGCGTAGATCCCCCCATGTCCAACAAAACCGACAGAATCAAACCGACCCAGAAGCTGGCGACCCACACGCTGACCGATCTTTATTACCGGGATCAAAATCTGGTCACCGAGATGATGGGCAAGATGAGCTTCACCGAAGCCATGATCGGCCACATCCTGGGCCGCCCGGCCACACCCGCGGACATCGCGATCATCGACGCGGTCCTGCTGGCCCTGATGGAACACGGCCTGACGCCCAGCGCCGTCGCCACCCGCCTGACCTATCATTCGGCGCCCGAAGCCCTGCAGGCCGCCGTCGCGGCGGGACTGCTCAACGTCGGCTCGACCTTCGTCGGCACCATGGAGAACTGCTCCAAGCTGCTGCGCGAGATGGTCGACGGGACGGAGCCCCTGGACGCCGCGGCCAAGCGAATCGTCGCGGAGCATCGGGCGGCACGCAAGCATCTGCCCGGATTCGGCCATCACCTGCACAAGCCGGATGATCCGCGCACCCCGAAACTGTTTGAAATCGCCCGGGCGAACGGCGTCAGGGGCGATTACATCCGCGCCATCGAGGTCCTGAGTCAGGCCGTCGACGATTCGTTCGGCAAGCACATGACCATCAACGCCACGGGCGGCACGGCGGCGGTGCTGTCGGAAATCGGTATCCCGCCGGAGATCATGCGCGGCTTCGCCGTGATCGCCCGCGCCGCGGGCCTTGTCGCCCACATTGCCGAGGAACGGGAAGTCCCCACGGCGCGGACCATCTGGGACCTCGTCGAAGAGGAAATTCCCTATTCGGGGAATGCCGACCTGGGCAATCTGGACGACGGCAACGACGGCGGCGACGACTGACCTGTCGCCCCGGTCCGGCCCGGTCGGACCCAGGAACCCCCATATACGACCTATAGATGTGCTGTTCCGCCAATCGGAACTATAATTCCGTGCATTTCGCGATGATGATAGGCCTTTCGTCTAGATAACATGCGGATATGCAGTGTGTTAGCGTGCGCGCGGATTCAAAGGGTTAGCTCGCCCTGAAATCCTCCATAAATCAGATTAATTATCCGGGCATTCGACCGGATAGTAAAAACGGAGGTTGAAACCGTATATGCCCAGAGTATCTAAAAAATCGCACCCAAACCGCATGCCACCCGGGGTTGCACACCCCGTAGACATCCATGTCGGCGGGCGGGTTCGCGGGCAGCGAAAATTGAAGGGAATGAGTCAGGGGGAACTGGGGGATGCTCTCGGTCTGACGTTCCAACAAATTCAGAAGTATGAACGCGGCGCCAACCGCATCGGCGCCAGCCGGCTCTATCAGCTCAGCCGGATTCTCGACGTTCCCGTCGCCTATTTCTTCGATGGCATGGCGCAAGACATTCAAATGACCCAGGATAATTTCGACCTGGATGTCGTGTTCACCGAAGACCCGCGGGATTCTTCGGCGGTCATGGGATCCAGCGAGACGACCGACCTGGTCACCGCCTATTACAGCATCGACAATCCGCGCAAGCGTCGCGCGGTCCACGATCTGATCGCGTCGCTGTCCAAGGCGGATTGGGACTAATCCGTCCCGCTACTTTCCTTCGATCGGGGTGATGTCCGAATTTCCTTTGGGGACGGGCAGCGCCTCGACAAAGGCGAAGATGTCCTCGGCATCACCGGGCGCGATCGTGATCGGCGTGGCGTAGGGCGCCAGCTTGGTCAGGGGCGCCAGCCCCTCGACCTTGATGAAGGCAAGGTGCGGACGACGGACGTAAAACGTCTGAAACCGCTCGCGCCAGTCGGGGAGTTTCTTGATCCATTGCAGGGACGGGGTCGATCCGATCCCGCCATGGGGATTCACATCGCCGACCACATGACAGCGCGTGCAATGGCGCTCCGCAAGGGCGCGGCCGTTCGTCGGATCGGCCGCCGCTGCCGGCGGCGCGGACGCAAGCAGCAGGAGCGCTGCCGGCACCGCAAGCCGGCGCGACACGACTACTCCAGCGTCTCGAACAGGCGGATCATCAGGCGGCAACGCTCGACTAGGGACGAGTAGTAGATGAACTCGTCATGGGAATGGGCGCCATGGCCGTCGGCTCCCAAACCGTCCAGCGTGGGAATCCCCAGTGCCCCGGTGAAATTGCCGTCGGACCCGCCGCCGGTCTTCAGGTCCTGCAAATCAAACCCGATCTCCGCCGCCAGGCCCTTGGCGTGTTCGAACAGCTTTTCGATGCCGTCGAATTTCTCGTAAGGCGGACGGTCGACGCCGCCCTCGATCTGCAAGACGCAATCTGGATCGACGGGCGTCATGCCCTCGACCTTGGCCTTGATCTCCTCGGCTGCATCCATATCCGGCACCCGAAGATCCACGGTGATGGAACATTTGGCCGGAACCACGTTGGTCAGGGTGCCGCCGGAAATCGTGCCGACGGAACAGGTGATCGAACGCTCGTAATCCGTCAGCCCTTCGAGAAACAGGATTTGATGGGCCATTTCCCGGATCGCGCTACGCCCGTCCATATGGCGCAGGCCCGCATGGGACGGCCGGCCGGTCACGGTAATGTCGTACTTCAGCCGTCCGTTGCGCGCCGTGACGACCTTGCCGCCATCGCGCGCCGGTTCGGTGACCAGCACGTATTTGTTCTTTTTCGCCAGTTCGACAATCATCTGTCGCGACGTGGGGCTGCCGATTTCTTCTTCCGGAACGTACATGAAGGTGATCGGCAGCGGCGTTTCCTTGCCGCATCGCACCAGGTGCCGGTAGGCGTGATTGGCGATATAGGCGCCGGACTTCATGTCGTAGATGCCGGGGCCGTACACCTTGTCGCCCTCGCGCCGTACCTTCAGCTCGTTGTCGATGGTGCCCATGGCATGAACCGTATCCAGATGGGACAAGACGAGAATCCCCGGCCCGTCCCCGCCCCAGGGCGTGCGCGTCACCAGAATGTCGCCGAAGCCGTCACGTCCTGGTGTGCGCTCGATCCTGGCGCCCAGGGCGGCATAGCCCTGTTCGACATGGTCAACCATACGGTTGACGGCAACGCCGTCATGGGACGGGCTTTCGATGGTGACCCATTCAAGGATACCGGCGAGGATTTCGTCGGCGTCCAGGACTGGTTCGTTGGAGGATGCTTGGGGCGATGCGGGACGGTCGGTCATGATGCGGTCGTATCCTCGTTGAAACGCGCGAAACCCTATTTAACCCCTGGTACGCGCGGAAGGAAACACCGGCGTCACCTGGTTCCGACCTGATCGACGCACGTGATGATTTGCGACACCTTGTCGTCCGTATCGCCTAAGGGGAAATACCCCCGCTCATGCAGATGATAGGTGCTTTCATCGACCTCGCCGGGCGCGAGCAGCACGGGCCCGCCCAGTTTAACGACCTTGGCGCAGGCATCCAGCATGGGCGCCGGATCGAACGGCCAGGCGACTTCGTCGAGGCATCGACCGGTGGGATCGGCGGGAACGAGTTGGCTGCGCGCTTCGACCAGCATCGTGCCGCAAAAGCGGTAACGGAAACAGAAACCGCCGCCCAGATCTTCCACATCGAGAACCGCCAGATATGATGCGACATCATAGATGTCCATCAATTTGACATCGGCCCATGCCGGGTACCGGCGATCGCCGCGAAGATCGCGCCAAAAATCGAAAAGGCGTTTAATTTTCGAGCTTTGCACATCTCCGAGTCCAGGAGAATGCTGGCCGTCATCACTCCCGAATTCACTAGACGGCATACCCCCTCCCCATATTCGATGCGCATGCCGTCGCAGGCCTCGCCCTATCCGCTTAACAACGAATAATTTTATGTTCAATAAAATTCCACAATTTAAGTAGTATTTGTCTACAATTTGGAAAAATGCATCGTGGCGCCGTCCGGCGTGATTTTGACAGGCGTCCGGCCCGATCTGGTAAAGTGGCGACATGAAACTTCGGGACGCTACCGCGGACGATCTCGTCCATATTGTCGCCTTGCTGGCCGATGACCCGATCGGCCGGCGGCGGGAACGTTTTGAAACACCCCTTCCCGCCTGCTACGGGGAGGCCTTCCGGGCGATCCAGGACGACCCGAACACCCGCCTGCTGGTCGCCGACGACGGCGACGGGGTCGTCGGCTGCCTGCAGATCACAATGCTACCGAACATCTCTCATCAAGGCGGCTGGCGCGCATTGATCGAAGGCGTGCGGGTTGCCGCCCGGGCCCGCGGCAGCGGCCTGGGCCGGACGATGTTCGAACATGCCATCGGCCTGGCGCGGGAAAAGGGCTGCCGCATGGTGCAATTGACCACGGATCGGGAACGCCCCGACGCCCTGGCGTTCTATGAAGCGCTCGGCTTCGTGCACAGCCACGCCGGGATGAAGCTGGCGCTTTAGTCCGCCAGAACCCAGGTCTTGACCTCTTTCGACGCCAGCCAGGGTTGGACCAGGGCGTCGAAGGATTTGAAGTGGTCGGTCGCCTTATGGGCCTCGAACGCCGCCGCATCGTCATAAACTTCGTAAAGAAATGTAACCGCCGGATTCTTGGGATCGCGGCACACGTCGAACTGCCGGCAGCCGGGCTCCGTCTCTTCCGAAGCGCGCGCGTTCTCGATCATCGCCGGCGCGAAATCCGCGATATGCTCAGGTTTTACGACGAAGGTGACGGTGACGACGAACATGCGGGAATTCCTTCTGGTCCGATTGCGCGCCCCCTCGCCATGGTCGGCGCGGGTCGCCTTGATGCCCCCCGGCCAAACCGAAGTGCGACATCTTGTTACAAAATTCCGGACGCGAACGCCATGAAACTTGGTAAATTCTGCGCCGTTGCCGGTTAAGCTGCATGCATTAGGAATTTGTGTGGAATTGGCCGGTATCCTACGGCGTCTGACACCACGGAACCGCATCGAGACCGCGACCATGACCCTGCGCACCCAATTTGCCATCCTCATCGGCCTGGCTGTCCTTCTCGGCGCCGGCTGGTATGCCCTGAACGGCAATCAGGTCGGCGCCCAGCCCAAACCGTCCCCCCGTGCCAGCGGCGGCGGCACGCGGGTTCTGGTCGAAAAGGCGCCGGCCGCGACGGACAAGATCATCGTCCGCGCCGTCGGCACGGGCGAGGCGCGCAAATCCGCCGACCTGTACCCGAAGACCGCCGGCGAAGTCGTCGCCGTGTCGTTCCGCAGCCAGGACCGGGTCCATAAAGGCCAGATCCTGCTGCGCCTGGAAGACGTCCACCAGCAGATCGCCGTCCGTCTGGCCAAGGTTGCGGTCAAGGACGCGACCCGTCAATTGAAGCGCCTGGAAAAGCTGGCGCCGTCGGGCACCGCCTCCCAGGCACGCCTGGAAACCGCGCAGACCGACCTGGAATCCGCGACCCTGCGCCTGGACCAGGCGGAACAGGCGCTCGACGACCGCATCGTCTACGCCCCCTTCGACGGCATCATCGGGCTGACCGAGATCGACCGTGGCGACCGGGTGACCACGGACACGAAGATCGCCACCCTCGACGATCGCTCGGAAATCCTGGTCGAATTCGAATTGCCCGAGGAATACGCCGGGCGCATCAAGATCGACGACCCGGTCACGGTTCGGCCCTGGACCGCCCCCGACCTGCGGCTAACGGGCAAGGTTACCCAACTGGGCAGCCGCATCGACCCGATCACGCGCACGCTCCGGGTCAAGGCGACTATTCCCAACCAGGAAGACCTGATCCGCCCCGGCACGTCGTTTGAGACCGAACTGGCCTTTACCGGCAAACCCTATCCCACCGTCCGCGAGGTCGCCGTTTTGTGGAGCCGCGACGGTGCCTATCTGTGGCGGGTCGCCAAGAAGGACGGCAAGACCGAGACGGCGGAAAAGGTCTTCGTGAAAATCGTCCGCCGCGACCGCGGCCGTATCCTGGTCGACGGACCGCTGAACGCCGACGACCTGATCGTCGTCGAAGGCGTGCAGGGCCTGCGTCCCGGCCAGCGCATACAGGCCATTCCGTTCGACAAATTCGCCGCCGGCGAAACCGCCCCCAAGGGCAAGAAAAAGGCGACCCCGTAGCATGTCCCGGTTCAGCGACCTGCCGTCCCTGTCGGTCCGCCGGCCCACGCTGGTCGTCGTCATGAACCTGTTGATCATGATCGCCGGTCTGGCCGCGATCATGGGTGTCGAGGTCCGCGAACTGCCCGACGTCGACCGCCCCATTGTCACCGTGCGCGCATTCTTCGACGGGGCCTCGCCGGAAACCATGGATGCCGAGGTGGTCAGCGTGCTCGAAGGGGCCGTCGCCCGCGTGTCCGGGGTCAAACGCATCGAGGCCGCGAGCGAGGAAAACAACGGCCGCGTCCGCGCCGAATTCTCCGCCAACGTCAATCTGGATGTCGCCGCCAACGACATCCGCGAAGCGGTCGCCGGGGTCGAGCGCCAATTGCCGGAGGGTGTCGAGGACATCACCGTCGTCAAGGCCGACGCCGATTCCCAACCGATCATCCGTCTGGCCCTGGTCTCCGACAAGGTGAACCAGGAAGACCTGACCCGCATCGCCGAAGACGACATTTCGCCCGAATTCCTGTCCATCGACGGGGTCGCCTCGGTCGACCTGTTCGGCGACCAGGAACAGGTTCTGCGCATCGTTGTCGACCCCATGAAACTGGCGCGCTACGGCCTCAGCATCGATGACGTCGCCAAGGTGCTGCGCTCGACCCGGCTCGACGTGCCCGCCGGCAGTTTCAAGTCCGACGACCAGATGCTGCTGGTGCGCGCCGATGCCTCGGTGTGGGAGCCGGCCAAGGTCGAGGATCTGGAATTGCGCAAGGACGTCCGCCTGGGCGAGGTCGCGCAGGCCTTCTACGGCCCGGCCGAGGCCGAAAGCTATTCCGTTCTCAACGGCTCCAAGGTGGTCGGCCTGGGTATCGTGCGCCGCGCACAATCCAACACCATCGCCATTTCCGATGCCGTCAACAAAAGCGTCGATCGCCTGAACAAGCGCCTGAAGGACGTGCGTCTGGTCAAGATTTCCGACGATGCGCGCTTCATCCGCTCATCCGTGCGCGAGGTCATCAACAGCCTGCTGATCGCCGTCGCCGTGGTCATCGCCGTTATCTTCATGTTCATGGGCGGCCTGCGCCCGACCCTGATCCCCACCGTCGCCATCCCTGTCGCCATCATGGGCACCGTCGGGGCGATCTATCTGATGGGGTTCTCGGTCAATATCCTGACCTTGCTGGCCATGGTCCTGGCCACGGGCATGATCGTCGATGACGCCATCGTGGTGCTGGAAAACATTCAGCGCCACCGCACACTCGGCATGAAGTCCTACGCCGCCGCCGTCAACGGCACCCGCCAGGTGTTCTTCGCCGTGCTGGCGACCACGGCGACCCTGATTTCCGTGTTCCTGCCCATCGCCTTCCTGCCGTCGACGGCGGGCAAGCTGTTCACGGAATTCGGCTTCACCCTGGCCGTGGCCGTGGCGATTTCGTCTTTCGTGGCGCTGTCGCTGGTGCCCATGCTGGCGTCGCGCCTGCCTGACCGGGGCGATGCCGGGCCGACCAAACCGCCGGCCGTCCTGGTCGCCGCCGGACAGCGCATCAATGCGGCCTATGCCAGGATGCTGGAATTCACCCTCAACGCCCGGCTGCTGATCCTGGGCGGCACGGCCATGCTCGCGGCGACGGCGTTGCTGGTCTATCCCACGATCAAGACCGAATTGCTGCCGCGCGAGGATCGCGGCGCGATCATCATCATGATGCAGGGGCCGGACGGCGTCGGGCTCGACTACATGGACCGCCAGTCGGTCCAGGCCGAAGCCTTGCTGCGCCCGTTGGTCGACAGCGGCGAGGCGGAAAACGTGTTCGCCATCGTCGGGCGCTGGGACCCGAACCGCGTTTATCTGATCGCCCCACTGGTGCCCTGGGACCAACGCGAACGCTCGCAACAGGAGATCGCGAAGTCCCTGAACAAGGGTCTGAGAGCGATCCCGGGCGCGACCGCCCGCGTCCGCACCCCCAACAGCCTGAACCTGCGCCGCGCCGGCGGCAGCATCGAATTCACCCTGACCGGGTCGAACTACAAGGACATCGCCGCCGCGGCCTTCGATTTCCTGGGTGCCATGCGCGAACGCCTGCCCAGGCTGGAGGACCCGGAGGTCGAATTCCAGCAGACCCAACCGCAACTGTCGGTCAAGGTCGACCGCCGCCGGGCGGAGGACCTGGGCGTCCAGGTCGAAGGCATCGTCGATACGCTCCGCGCCATGGTCGCCGGGTTCGAGGTGGCGGAGCTGAACGTCAACGACCGGTCGATCCCGGTGATGCTGGAATCGGCGGCCGGCGCCATCAACGATCCGACCGATCTGTTCAATCTGTTCGTGCCGACGGGCGACGGGCGCCTGGTGCCGCTGTCGGCCTTCGTATCCCTGGAAGAGGTCGGCACGGCGGCCGAACTCGACCGGTCTGGCCAGAAGCGCGCGGTCGAGGTGGAAGCCGTGCTTCCCGCCGACATGTCGCTGCAGGAAGCCATCGACGGCATCCAGGCCATCGCCGACGACACCCTGCCGCCCGGCATCGGGCTGCGCTTCATCAACGAGGCCGCGACCCTGCAGGACACCAGCAACGAGGTCGCCCTGACCTTCGCCTTCGCCGTGCTGATCGTGCTGCTGGTCCTGGCGGCCCAGTTCGAAAGCATCGTCAGCGCCCTGGTGATCGTGCTGACCGTGCCGTTCGGGCTGGCGGCGGCCGTGTTCGCGCTGAAACTTTCCGGCGGCACCATCAATATCTACAGCCAGATCGGCCTGGTCATGCTGGTCGGCCTGATGGCCAAGAACGGCATCCTGGTCGTCGAATTCGCCGACCAGCTGCGCGACCGCGGCCTGTCCGTGGCCGATGCCATCCGCCAGGCGGCGATCATCCGCCTGCGCCCGGTGATGATGACCATGCTGTCCACGGTGCTGGGGGCTTTACCGCTGATCCTGGCGACCGGCGCCGGGTCGGAAGCCCGGGTCGCCATCGGCTGGGTCGTGTTCGGCGGGCTCGGCATCGCCACCGTGTTCACCCTGGTCCTGATCCCGGTGATCTATTCCCTGCTGGCGCCGCTGTCATCCAACCGGGCTCATGCGGGCGTGCGGCTCGACCGTGAACTGCGCGAAGCGGAGCATATGGACACGACCGAAGCCCCCCTGGCCACGCCCCGGGCGGCGGAATAGCCCGGTTTCAGGAACGAGTGTTCCAGAATTCAATGCATCCTGATCCTTGGGGGAAAAGGTGTCATTCCCCCCTGCCCCCTTGCCAATCGCCGGCGAAGGCCGCAGATTCGCGGGAACGAACCGTTTAGGAGACGATCATGTCCCAAGCCGCCGCCAATACCCGGCCGCATGCCGACCGCACGGTCCTGGCCCCGATCAACTTTATGACCCACGCGCAGGCCGAAAAGCCACGGGTCTACATGTCCGCCGACCATGCCCAACCGAACGAGCGCCTGGGCAGCTTCGAAGAAGCGGCGGTGGAAATGCATGACGCCCGCACGCTGACCCCGGCGGCCAGCCTGGACGTCCATGGGTTCGAACTGGCGACCCTGCCGACCACCATGGCCGATTTCTACGACGAAGCCCGCATCGAGGCCGTCTATTACCCGGAGATCATCGCGTTCCTGAAGCGCGTGACCGGTGCGTCGGACGTCCATATCTTCGACCATACGGTCCGGGTACAGGACGACGGCAAACGCGCCGCCACGGCCAAGCGCCTGCCGGTGCTGATCGCCCATAACGACTACACCGAAACATCCGGACCCAAGCGGGTGCGCGACGTGATGGATGCTGCCGCCGCCGACCGCTACCTGGGCCACCGCTTCGCCATGGTCAACGTGTGGCGCTCGATCGGCGCCAGCGCCGACCGCACGCCGATCGCCGTGGCCGATGCCCGCACGATGCGGACCGAGGATTTCCTGGCCACGGACCTTGTCTACAAGGACCGGGTCGGCGAGATCTATCAGAACGCCCATTCGGACGGGCAGAAATGGTACTGGTATCCCGGCATGGGCGGGAACGAAGTTCTGCTGCTCAAATGCTTCGACACGGCGACGGACGGGCGCGCCCGTTATACGGCGCATACGGGGTTTGAAAATCCGAATGCCGCCCCGGACACACCGCCCCGGGAAAGCATCGAAGTCCGCACCATGATTTCCTTCGCGCCTTGAGGGCGCGAACCCACCCCTAGCCTTCGATCGTCATCGACGCCGGCGTCCATTTGTGGCGCCGGCGTTCGCGTTTGCCATCTTCGGTTTCGACGCCGTATTCGATGGGCTCGGCCGGCGCCCAGATGTCGCGCTCGTCCATGGCATTGGCCATGACGTTGGCCCAGGCCCGCCCGTCTTCTCCGGGGGCGCCGTCTTCCATATAGGCCGAAACGTAGACCCCGCAGGATTTGCAGAACACATAATCACCGACCTTCAGACCGAAGCGGTAGCGTCCCAACAGGCCGGCATCCTTGACCTGCAGATGGATATGGCCCGCGTTGTCGGACAGGGCGCGGGTCGCGTGCTTGCGGCAGAACGAACATTGGCAGGCCCGGGGCACGATCGTGGCCGGGTCCTTGTCCGTGGTGAAGGTGACGGCGATGTTGCCGCAATGGCAGCCGCCCTTATGGTCGGCCATGATGTAGGTTTCCTTGTGGTCTCGCCGAAGGCCCCTGGGCTCATATTAGAAACCGCACGCACCCGTGGGCGCAAGGTCGGCTCTAGCGCCGCCGCCCCGGCAGGGTCATGGTGATGACTCCGGCGACGACGCAGGCCATGCCCGCCCAGGCGGACAAGGGCAGCGTTTCCCCCAGGACCAAGGCCCCCAAGGCAACCCCGATGGGCACCCTGAGATAGGCCTGCGCCGCCGTGCCGACGGAGCCCAGAGACTTGAGCAGGCGGAAATAGATCACGAAGGCCAGGGCCGTCGACAGCACGGACAGGCCGAGCAGTGCCAACGCCGAGTCCACGGAAACCGAGAGCGCCCAAGGTTGATCCACGATCAGGCTGGCCGGGATCAGCACGGCGCCGCCGGCGATCATCGATCCGGCCGCCGGGACGATGGCGGACATGCCGGAAAATCGCCGCCCGAACACGGCGGCCCCGGCATAGCAGACAGTGGCGGCGACGATGGCCAGCTGCGACATCAGTTCTCGGGTTAGCCCCTGCAGCGCGTCGGTGCCGATCACCAGAACGATCCCCGCGAAGCCGAAGGCGACCCCCAGGAACTTGCGCCAGGTCCGCTCCCCTTCCAGGTGCAGGATCAGGGCGAACAGGAAGATGAAGATCGGCGAGGTCGAGTTGAGGATCGTCGCCAGCGCCGCATCCACGGTCTGTTCGGCCCAGGCAATGGCCGTGAACGGCAGCACGCTGTTCAGGCAGGCCTGCACCATGAACGACCGCCAGGACGCCGGATCGCGCGGCATGCGCAGGCCGAGCGCACGCATGACCATCAGCAACACCATCCCGGCGATGGCCGTGCGTCCGGCGATCAGGGTGATCGGCGGGATCGTCTCAACCCCGACCTTGATGAAGCTGTAGGACGCCCCCCAAAGCGACGCCAGCAGAACCAGCAGGCCGATGTTCACGGCCAGCGCCAGGGACGCGGGCGGGTCGGTGGCAGGGGGGATCGGAGGCGTTGTCATGGAACACCGGTCAGGTTGCGGGACGGCGCACTGTGGCACGGATCGGGGCGGGCAGCGCCCGGGAACACTTCGACCGACGCCGAAGCGTGCCGGCGTGCGTTCGGGGCCGGGCGCGGGTACAATCACCTTATGACGACGGTGAATGCAATGAACCTGGCGGAAGTCGGCAACCTGGTCGGCGATTTGGCGCGGGCGCAGATGCTGACGGCGCTGCTCGACGGCCGGGCGCTGACGGCGGGCGAACTTGCCTGGTGCGCCGGGATCATGCCGCAGACCGCGAGCAGCCATCTGGCGAAGCTTCAGGGCGCCGGCCTGTTGGCCATGGAAAAGCAGGGCCGCCACCGTTATTTCCGTCTGTCCTCGCCGACCGTGGCCGCCATGCTGGAAAGCATGCAGGTGGTCTGTGCCGTCGATGCGCCGCGCCGCATCCGCCCGGAAAGCCGCATGGACAGGGATCTGCGCATGGCGCGCAGCTGCTACGATCATCTGGCCGGCGTGCTGGGGGTGTCCTTGGCCGATGCCTTGACCGACCGGGGGGCCGTCGACCTTGCCGCCGACGGCGGTGTCGTCACGCCCGTCGGCCGCAAGATTTTGGCCGAGTTCGGAATCGATGTGGATCAACTTAGCCAACAGAAGCGCTGTTTCTGCCGGCCCTGCCTGGATTGGAGCGAACGGCGCCACCACATCGCGGGCGCCTTGGGCAAAGGCCTGTCCGACCGGCTGTTCGACCTGGGCTGGGTTGAACGCATCCGCGACAGCCGGGTGATCCGCGTCACGCCCGAGGGTCGACGCGGCTTGAAGAAGACCTTCGCCATCGACCACCCCGCGTAAGGCCGTCTATACTCCCGATATTGTATACAAAAAGAACACCCCTCGGGAGCATCCACACATGAGACTGAAAGACAAAATCGCCATCGTCGTCGGTGGCGGACAGCAGGCCGGCGAGACCATGGGCAACGGCCGCGCCACCGCCCTTCGCTTCGCCCAGGAAGGGGCCACCGTGCTGATCGTCGATTATGACGAAGCCAGCGCCGCCGATACCCTCAAGATGATCACCGATGCCGGCGGCAAGGGATCGACCCTGCGGGCCGACATCCGCCGTGAGGATGATTGCCGCAATATCGCCGCGACCTGCGCCGAACGCTATGGCCGCATCGACATCCTGCACAACAACGTGGGCCGGTCGCGCGGCGACAAGCCGACGACCGAGCTTGAGGCCGAAATGTGGGACGAACTGTTCGAGCTCAACCTGAAGGCCATGTTCATGACCTGCAAACATGTCCTGCCGGTGATGCGCGAAAAGAAGTCGGGATCGATCATCAACATTTCCTCGACCTCGTCGCTGTGCTCGCGCGGCACCATCGCCTACAAGACGTCCAAGGGCGCCATCAACACCATGACCCATATGCTGGCCATGGAGAACGCGCCCCACGGCATCCGCGCCAACGTCATCATCCCGGGCCTGATCGACACGCCCATGGCGATCGAGCGCCGGGCCCAGGAACGCGGCGTCGACCGCAAGGTCGTACGCGACGAACGCGACGCCCAAGTGCCGCTTTACGGGCGCATGGGCACGGCCTGGGACGTGGCCAACGCGGCCCTGTTCCTGGCCTCGGACGAAGCGCAGTACATCACCGGCGTGTTGCTGCCCGTGGACGGCGGGATCTCTTCAAGAATCGGATAAGGAACGGTCAGTCGTCATCATCGTCATCGTCATCATCGGCGGTGACGGTGCCGCGCCGATCGGTGGTCTTGCGGCGGGATTGTTCCTCGCGCCGGTCCTCCTCGGCGCGGCGGTCCTCGCCCTTGCGACGCTCTTCACCTTTAGGGCCGTCGTCGCGCTTGCGTCGGGCGCGCTTGCGCCGGTTCTTGCCGCGGCGATCTCGCTTGCGCCGGCGGTCGTTGCGGGTCATCAGATAGAATACGACCAGCACGGCAATCGCCAGCAGCACTGCCGTGATGGCGACGATGGCCGCAACCCAGCGCCAAAAATCGACAGCGTCCGGTTCGGCGACGGGCGGCGGGACCTCGCCCTTGATCCGGGCCAAGACTTCGGCTGCCAGATCGGGGCGTTCGATCTTCACCGCTTCCTTCATGACCGCGCCGGGCATGGCAAAATCATGGGTGCCGGGACATAGCCGGAAGATCATCAATGGATCGACCACGGTCAGTCCCGGAATTTCCTTAACACTCCGGTTGCCGTGAAGGCTCAGGTAGGTGGTCGTTAGTTCGCTGTCGTCCTCGCGCTTGAGCACGAAGGACACGTCATCGACCTTGCCGTTCGCATCTGAATCGACGGTAAACGCCCGGGCAATCCGAAATTTTCCGTTGTCGAGGACGACCCAGGCCGGATGCCACAAGTCCGTTAACTCGAAATTGCACGGGCCGGGCTTGCCCGCCGGCGGCGACGCTTTGATTTCGGTCTTGGTCAGATCGATCTCCGGCTTCGGCGCTTCGCGCATCTGCGGATGCGTCTCGAACGGCGCGTCGGCGTCTTTCTCGGTGGCCGCTGTGGAAGGCGTGGCGGCGTCGAGGGTCGCGGCCTTCGACGCGTCCGTGGCCAGGGAACGTACGGGCGCCGCCATGGCGTCGCTGTAGCGCGCCGTGACCGCGTCGCTCGGCAAGGAGCGCACGGTGGTGCAGTCTTCCAGTTGTTCCAGGCGCTTTTGAATCTGATTGGTCGGACGGCTGCCTTCGGTAAGGCCGAGGGACAGATGCACGGCAACCAGCTTCTCACGCCCGAACAGGGGCTCCAGGGCGCGGTACAGGTCGCTCGACAGGTTCTTCATGTCGTACTGCCATTTCGCATCGGCGAGCTGGCGGTTGTAGGTATTGATCAGGAAAATGCTTTTGATCTCGGCCTGGTTGGCACAGACCTCACGCACGGACTTTTTCGTCACGGTCATGAAAAAATTCACGATCCGCTTCTCGACCTGGTTGTCGGGCGTAACGAAGGGGATCGCCTGGGGCCGCATGCGAACGGTGGCGAATTCGTCTGCGGCGGCCGCAGGCACGAACAGCGACAGTCCGCCCGCGATCAACAACAGGGCGGAAAGATACCGGAACAAACCTTCGGCACGCGTCAAAAACCCAGACGGCATGGCAGCTCACCCTTGCATGCTGCCCCCAAGAACGCCGCCGCACGGTGGTCGGTTCAAAGTGCCGGCCTTGTCGATGTTTCGAATGGGCCAGCGGCGCCAGAGAAAAGCATAGAGCAGGCAAGGGCCGCGCCAAACCGAATTCCGGTCCAAAAAGGGAGATGACGGGTTAGGGCTTTCCGCCCAGACAACCCTCGAACGCCCGCAGATTGGCCGTCATCATGGCGCCATACAGGTCCGGGCCGGGAGTGAGGTCGCTGCCCAGCGGATCGAGAATACCGATCCGTGCTTGCGTGCCCTCGATCAACGCCGTTGCCAGACGTGACGGAAACTGCGGTTCCATGAACAGGCAGACGACATTCAGGCGTGTCATCCGTGCACGCAGATCCGCGATATGCCGGGCCCCCGCCGGGCGGTCCGGATCAATGGCCAGGATCCCCTGGGCGACCAACCCGAAGCGCCGTTCCAGGTATTGATAGGCATCGTGAAAGACGATGAAGGGCCGGTCCTTGAGCGGTGCCAGGCGGGCCTGGAAATCGGCGGTCAGGGCATCGATACCGTTCCGCGCGGCGCTGGCGTTGCGGACATAAAGGTCTTTCCGGGCCGGATCGGCGGCGACCAGCGCCTCGGCAATGGCGGCGATCATCGCCTTGGCATTCACCGGATCAAGCCAGTAATGAGGATCGTCCGCACCGGCCCCATGGTCATGGCCGTGGCCGTGGTCGTGGCCCTCATCGCCCAGGTGACGAACGGGAAGACGCACCAGGCCCGGCGCGCGCGACAAGGCGACCACGCGGGCATTCTTGGCCAGAGTCCCGATCGGCTTGGCAAGTCCTGTTTCCAGCCCGCCGCCGACCCAGAATACGATCTCGGCCTCGGCCAGCATGCGCGCCTGCGACGGGGACAAGGCGAAGCCGTGCGGCGAGGTGCCGCCGGGAATCAACAGGCGCGGCGACCCGGCGCCTGACATGACCTGAGCCACCAGGGAATGCAGCGGCGGGATTGACGCCGTAACCTGAACCTCCGCCGTGGCGGGGCGCGGCGCACAAAGCGCGGCAGCCAACGCGATCAACAGGGCAAGCGCGGGCCGCAAACGGGGGCCGCCGGCATTGACAGGGGCGTTCATTGGGCTATGTTCCGCCTTTCGTCCAAGAATGTAATGATATAACGTTTATTGTCGGCAGTGACTTACACGATCCCGCCCGCGCAAGTAAACAGGAACCTGACAACCATGCCCCAGACCGCCCGCGCCATCGGCCGCGATAGCGCCCCCAACACAGCGGGCGGCGTACTGTTCCGTGCCAAGGGCATCGGTGTTCAGCGCAGCGGTGACTGGCTGATAAAGGGCGTCGATCTGACCATCAATCCCGGGGAGATCGTGACCCTGATCGGCCCCAACGGCAGCGGCAAGACAACCACGGCCAAGGTTGTTCTGGGCCTGCTGCAGCCCGACGCGGGCCAGATTGAGCGTGCGCCCGGCCTGCGCGTCGGCTACGTGCCGCAACGCCTGTCCATCGACGACACCCTGCCCTTCACCGTCAAGCGCCTGATGACCATGACCGGGCCGGCGGACGACGACGCCATCTCCCGTGCCCTGACCCGCGCCGGGGTCGGCCATTTGGCCGACGCGGCGGTGCAGCGCCTGTCGGGCGGCGAATTCCAGCGCGCCCTGATGGCCCGCGCAATCCTGCGCCGCCCCGACCTTCTGGTCCTGGACGAACCGGTCCAGGGCGTCGACTTCGCGGGCGAGGTCGCGCTGTACGAGCTGATCCGCAACATCCGCGACGAACTGGGCTGCGGCATTCTGCTGGTGTCCCATGACCTGCACTTCGTGATGGCGGAAACGGACCGAGTGCTGTGCCTGAACCACCATGTGTGCTGCGCCGGCACGCCGCAATCCGTCGCCGCCGACCCCGAGTACCGGCGCCTGTTCGGCCCCCGCGCGGTCGAGGCCCTGGCCCTCTACCAGCACCATCACGACCATGCCCACGGCCCGGACGGGGAAGTCATTCCCCTGGAAAGCCGCGACCCGGCCGCCCATAGCCACGGCGACGGCGCGGTCTGCCGCCTGGATCACGCGCATGAACACGATCACGGGCACTATGGCCGCAGCCATAACCCCGACGACATCGACCCCATCGACCCGGCGGGGGCCACCGATGGTCAGTGAATTCATCCTGCGCGCGGCCCTGGCCGGCATCGGCGTCGCCCTGGTGGCCGCCCCTCTGGGTTGCTTCGTCGTGTGGCGGCGCATGGCCTATTTCGGCGACACCATGGCCCATTCGGCCCTGCTGGTGGCGGCGGCGGCCATCGCCTTCGACATCGACGCGACGCTCGGCGTGTTCGTCGTATCGGTGCTGGTCGCCCTTGCCTTGTTGGCCCTGGAACGGCGCGGCGGCCTGGCGACCGACACCTTGCTGGGCCTGCTATCCCATTCGGCCCTGGCCGTGGGTCTGGTGGTCATGGGGTTCATGACCGGGCTCCGACTTGATCTGTTCGGCTATCTGTTCGGCGACATCCTGGCTGTCGGCACCAATGACCTGATCCTGATCTGGGGCGGCGGGGCCATGATTCTGGCCGTGCTGCTGTGGATCTGGCGGCCGCTTCTGGTCGCCACGGTGGCCCCCGACGTGGCGGCGGCGGAAGGCATGAACCCGGCGCGCCAGCGGCTGATCTTCATGTTGCTGCTGGCCGGCGTCATCGCCATCGCCATGAAGATCGTCGGCATTCTTTTGATTACCGCGCTGTTGATCATCCCCGCCGCCGCCGCGCGTCGCCTATCCCGCACGCCGGAAATGATGGCCGTGATGGCGGCGGGCATCGGCGCCCTTGCGGTTGCGGGCGGACTAGGTGCTGCGGTCGCCGCCGACACCCCCGCCGGGCCGACCATCGTCGTCGCGGCTTTGGTTCTGTTTCTGATCGGATTGATTCCCTGGCACGGAAAGGCAGCAGAGCATGGCTGACCACGCCCATCACGACGGCCCGCCCCTGACCCGCAACCAGCAGGCCGTACTGGCGGCGCTGAAAGGCGCGGACAAGCCGTTGACGGCCTATGACGTCCTGGGCCTGCCCGCCATCCGCAAGGCGGGGATGAAAGCCCCCCTGACCATCTATCGGGCACTCGACAAGTTGATCGACCAGGGCTTGGTCCACCGCATCGAAAGCCTGAACGCCTTCGTCCATTGCGGTCACGGTCCCCACGATCACGCGACCGGCTTTCTCATCTGCACCGATTGCGGACGTACGTTGGAGGTTCACCTGGAATCCTGCGAAACCCATCTTGCCGGGCGGGCGCGGGAGCAGGGCTTCGCCGTCGACAACGTGCGCGTGGAAATGACCGGCCGCTGCCCCGAATGCGCGGCGCGGGCGGCCGCTTCCTAACCCTTTCCGAGCCGGCTCAGGTCCGCCGCCACCCGCGTGACGACGAACGGCCAATCGCCCAAGGCAGGCTGGCGGTACAGCCGCAGGCTGTCGTACCAGAGCGTGGTTTCCCCGTTTGCCCCCCAACGCCAGTCGGGCACGAACGGCAGCAGGCCCCAGGCCGGCCGTCCCAAGGCCCCTGCCAGATGCAGGACCGCTGTATCGGCGCTGATGACAAGATCGAGCCCGGCCACGATCGCCGCCGTCGCGGCGAAATCGTTTAGCACCGGCGTTTCAGCGAACAGATCAGGCTGCCGGGCGATGAACTCTCCGTCGTCTGAACGCACCCCGACCTGCAGATTGACGAACTGCACGTTCGCAACCGCCAGTACAGGTGCCAGGTCGCGAAGACACAGACTGCGCGCCCGGTCGCGGCGGTGAGCCGGGTTCCCCGACCAAGCCAGCCCGACACGCAGGCCGGCGCCCGCGCCTTTCCCCGCCGATGGAGCATGCAGATAGGGCGCGCCGGAAATGTCGGCTGCGCCGATGTCCAGCACCGCGCCCAGGCTCATCAAGGGGCACCACAGCGGGGTCGCCGGAGGCGCCGCCGCATCGACGACCTCCAGGTCCCAACCCTGCCCGGCCATGAGAGAGGTCAGCGGCCCGGGCACGGCCAGCACGGGCAGCCCGCCCCGGTCCCGCACATGGTGGGCGAACCGCGCGAACTGAATGACGTCGCCAAAGCCCTGTTCCGGGGTCAGCAGCACCCGCTCGCCCGCGAGAGCCTCCCCCCGCCAGCGCTGTCCCTGCGGCGTGGCCGTGGCCTGAAACGCCAGGCGGGCTTCGTACATCGGCCAGCCGGCCGCGACCTCGCCCGCCATCAGATGAAGGATCGCCCGGTTGAATCGGGCGCGGGCGTCATCGGGCTCGATGGCGAGGGCGCGGTCGAGGGCCGTTTCGCCATCCGCGTAGCGGCCGAGGTCCGTGAAGGCGATGCCCAGATTGCACCAGCCGGCGGCATAGCCCGGATCCGCCGCCACGGCGCGGCCGTGCAGGTCCGCTGCTTCCGCGTAGTCCCCTTCGCGGTGCCGCACGATGCCCAGGCCGTCGAGGGCGCGGGCGTTGGCGGGCTCGTGCTCCAGAACCGCCGTAAAGGCCTCTGCCGCCGGACCCAGGTCCTCCGCCGCCAAATGGGCGCGCCCCAGGTTGCCCAGGATCATCGCGTCACCGGGCATGAGGGCCGCCAGGCGTTGCAGATGCGGCCGCGCCGCCGCGATATCGCCGGCGGCGAAACACAGATTGGTCAGGATCATCAGGGCGCCGACATGGACCGGGTCGTCGGCCAGGACGTGTTCGGCCGCCGCCTTCGCCTCGGCGCCGTTGCCCGCGCGCCAGGCGGATTCGGCCTGCTTGAACAGGGAGACGGCGTCGGCCATCCCGCCGTCCTAGAAGGTCTCGACCCAGGGTCGGATTTCGACTTCCCAGGTCCAGGCCGAACGGGGCTGTTTCAGGATCGCCATGTAGGTTTCGGCGATGGCGTCGGGCTCCAGCCATTTGTCCGGCTGGTCGGCCGTGTTCTGCCGCCCCTCACGATGGTCGGCGGCGATACCGCCGTCGATCACGAAATGGGCGATATGGATGCCCTGAGGGTGCAACTCACGGGCCAGGCTCTGCGCCAAGCCGCGCAGGGCGAATTTGCCCATGGCGAAACTGGACGACCGGGGATAGCCCTTCACGCTGGCCGAGGCGCCGGTGAAGAAGATCGCGCCGCCCCCCGCCGGCAGCATGCGCTGTGCCGCCTGCTGGGCGACCAGAAAACCACCGAAGGCGGAAATCTCAATGGCCGTCCTGACCTCCCCCGGGTCTAGGTCGATGAGCGCACCAGGGGCACGACACGACGCGTTGTACAGTACGAAGGCAGGTGCAGCCCCTGATTTATCGAGGTCGGCGAACAGGGCCGAGACCTGATCCGGATCGGTGGCATCGCAAGCATATGCCGTCGCCCCGATCTCGGCGCACAGGCCGTCCAGCTTTGCCGTGTTCCGGGCACTCAGGCAGACCTGCCAACCGTCCGCCGAAAGCTTCCGAGCGACGGCGGCACTAAGCCCCGCACCGGCGCCGACGATAAGCGCGCGTCCTGGTGTCATTTCTGTTCCCTTTCATCTCGCAGCTCGCGGATTTCAACGCGCAGTTTGCGGACTTCTTGTGCAAGGTCCTGGATGACGGCGTCGTGTTCTTCCGCTTCCTCCTGGGACACCTGGCTCATGGCCGCGACGACCATGGCGACGAACAAATTTACGATGCCATAGGCCGTCAACAGGATAAACGGCACGAACACCAGCGGTGCATGGGGATGTAGATGCATGACCGGCCGCACGATGCCCGACGCCCAGCTTTCCAGGGTCATAATCTGGAACAAGGTAAACAGCGAATTGTCGATGGACCCGAACAGACCCGGAAACTGTTCGCCGAACAGTTTCGTTGTGATCACCGAAAACATGTAGAACACGACCGCAAGCAGAACCAAGGCGGCATTCATACCGGGCAATGCGCTCAGCATGGCCAACACAACCTTGCGCAGCTTTGGGATGACCGTCACCAGGCGCATGATCCTGAGGACGCGCAGGACGCGGAAAATCTCAAGACCGCCGCCAACCGGCAACAGGGCGACGGAGACCACCACGAAATCAAAGATGCTCCATCCGTCGCGGAAGAACGCGCCGCGGTGTGCCAACATCCTCAGCGACAACTCGACGACAAAAAACCCAAGGGCATAGTCATCAAGGGAATGGAGGATATGCAGATGGGCGCCGTTCACTTCCTCCGTCGTCTGCAAACCGAGGATGATCGCGTTGAGAACGATGATGACAACGACGGTTGTTCGGAACCCGGTCCCATCGACTAGGTCGATCAGATGCCCGCGCCAGCCGGCGACAGGCTCTCCCGCGTGACCGCCCGATAGGGGTAATTCTGGATCGTTGTCGGCGCTCTGCATGCCTGTTCCTGCCGGCTCCGTGGATGACGTTGATAGACTACGTTTAGACGCTGCCGCGGGCGACTGCAATTTATCGCCCCCCAGGGTCGCCAATTCGCGAATTACGTGTGATAATTCAACACATCAACCCACACGTGGTGCGCAATGGTTTGACGCTCCGCATCGTCTAAATATCGGCGCAAATCCCGGTTCCAGACATTTCGCGGGGGGCGAAGTCATGAAACGTTTTATTGCCATTTTCCTGACCATTCTTTTCACCACCAACACGGCCCAGGCCGCCACAACCACCGTCAAGGACGGCCTCAAGGAAGCCGGCTGGGCCACGGTTCCCGTGTTCCTGGATGTGGCGACATCGGACATCACCATCAAGTTTCCCAAGGAAATGGGCGGCGGAAAACTCAAGTTCGGCGGCACCATCGATGCCGAGGAATTGAAGAACAAGACCTTCGTCTTCACGACCCTCGACGACAAGAAGCTGAAATGGGACAACGCGTTCGGCATGTCCTTTCTGGACCTGACCGATGTCGCCATGACCTTGAAGGCGGCCAAGGGCGTGTTCGAGATTGCCCTGGACGGCAAGGTCGGCGGCCCCTTCAGGAACGGCGGCAAGCCGCGCGAAGTGATCATCGAACTGGCGGTCGAGGAAAAGACGATCACCAATTTCGCCCTGTCCCTGCCCGACACTTCGCTGCACCTCAGCCAGGTTTCCGAAATGAAACACATTCCGGGCGCCGCCAAGATGGCGTTTTCATCACCGACGATTTCGTTGGACGCGATCGGCGGCAAGATGGAATTCAAGGGCGAGACCCTGGACGCCGTCGCCTTCTACGACAAGTCCCTGAAAAGCTGGAACGTCGGCCTGAACGTGGAAAAGCCCATGACCCTGGGCAAGCTGGTCGGCCACAACAAGGGTTTCCTCAAGGACGTGGTGATGCCCAAGATGCGCATCCTGTCGTCGACCAAGGGGCTGAAGGGGGCCTACAGCGATTTGCCGCTCGCCATGCAGCAGTTCTTTTCCACGGGCGGCAGCTTACCCGACGGTGACCTGGAATTGGTGTCGGGCATCAACATCCTGACCAGCTTCGACCCGGCAATCCAACCCAAGTCCGTCAAAAGCGGCCTGTCGACCATCGGCATCGTGCAACCCGTGGAAATCGACGGCACGGTCGAAGGCGTGTTCGGCGGCACCCCGGCGGTCGACCTGAAGGTCGCCTTTTCCGTTCCGTCCAAGCATGGCTTCCCGTTCATGAAGGCCAAGGCCGGCGCCGAAACGTCGTTCTTCATCAAACTATCCAAAATCGAACAGGCCGTCGGGTTTTCGACCGCCGTCGACGTCAAGTCGAAGAAGGAGACCCTGGTATTCGGGGTCGATTTCGACGTGGTCGATCGCGAAGAAGTGGTCGAGGTCGAGGCGTCCGGCCATATGCAGGGCAACTGGAAGAACGCGGCCGGCATTCATGGCCTGACCCTCGCCAATCCGTTCATGTCCGTGGGCATCAACGAAACCGGTGCCTTCGATGTGCTGATCGACGGCACCATCGGCATCGGCAAGGAGAATGTGCGCGCGACGGCCGACATGGTGATCCTGCCCGAAGCCGCCTTCGCACCGGAGGCCCTGGCCTTCGCGGGCACCCTGAACAAGCTGCCCTTCACGTCGCTGATGGCGCAGGCGCTCAAACACTCAAAGGTCAACGTCAACGGAATCAAGAAAGTTAAGGCCGAGTTCCGTGACGTCGCCTTTGCCTTCATGACGCCGGGGGCCCATCTGCCCGACGACCTGGTCGAGAAGCTGTCCATTGAAGGGGCGGGCATGGCAATCTCGGGCCAGCTTTGGGCTCATGGCAGCGAGTTGGGCGGCGTCGCCGGTCACGTCTCGACAGAAGGAATTTCGTTCCTCGGCACCCTTGCGCCGATCAAACTGGGGCCGATGACGCTGAAGGATTCCGAACTTCAGATCGTGGGCAATACGTCGACCGCGCCCAGCTTCCTGATCAAGGGCGAGTTCGACCTGTTCAAGGGCTTCAAGGAGGCCTTCGACCTGGAATTGGGCGCCCGGAAGATGGTGCTGGCCACGGAAACCAAGTTCGGCGGCGCCTTCGATGCGCAATTGACCGTGGAATCGGACGGCTTCAAACCGGGCAGCGACCTCGCCTTCGAGGCGATCCTGAACTCCAAGCACCTGGACCAGTTCAAATCCCTGACCAAGGCGGCCCTGAAGGGCTTCGAGAAGGCGGACAAGGACATCAAGAAGGCCGAGAACGACGTCAAGAAAGCCGAGAACAGCATCAAGAGCATCAATGGCAAGATCAAACACGCCGAGGCCAAGGCGGAAGCGGCGAAGAAGAAGGCGGACAGCAGCCTGAACAGCGCCAAGAAGAAGGTCGACAGCCTGAGCCGCCAGATTTCCGACAAGAAGCAGAAGGCCCATGACCTGCGCAAGAAGGCCAAGCATGACGCCAAGAAACTGAAGCTGGGCAAGGCCGGCAAGGAAGAGGCGGAGGCCATCGGCCTGGAAGCCGAAATCAAAACCTTGGAAGCGGCCAGAAAGACCGCCGACTGGGCGCTGGGCGCGGCCAAGAAGGCCGCCGGGGCGGCGACCAAGGCCTCACCCGAAGTAATCGCCCTGGAGGCCGAGTTGAAGACCGCCCAGGCCGGCCTGGAGGTCGCCCAAGGCGTGCTTGAAGCGGCACGGGCCGTCAACAAGGGTGTGGCCAAGGCGACCGAGGCCGTGGCCAAGGCGGGGCAAGGGTTCAAGCTCAACGGTCTTGGGGCATCCGGCAGCCTGGAAGGGATTCTGACCGCCGGCAAGAAGGGCGACAGTCCGACCCTGATCGCTGATGTCTCCATCCTCAACAAACGGCATGTCTACCGGGAGAACTTAGGCAACCTGGAAAAGGGGTTCGCGACGCTCGCCAAGGGAATCGCCAAGCAGGTCGCTCAGGAGCTGGTCAAAGCCTTCGAAGGAAAGTAGGACGCAGAGCGGCTCAGCTGTCCGTCATTACCCATGATGCGCACGGCGGCATCGCCGCCGGCCAGCACATCCCAATCAACATCGCCCAGGATGCCCCGGGTATCGTCCGTATCGATGAAGACCTCGACTGCGGGCGTGACGACCGGATCGAAGCCGATAGGGTGGGTTCCCGGCCCGGGATGGGCAGTGCCGGGGAGCAAATTGCCGCTCCCGGACCGGGGCTCTTCGTTGGATGAGCGAAGAGCGAGCGTGGCATCGCCTGCCGCGGCGCCGTCGGCAGGTGCGAAATTGTTGAGGCCGTTCACATCGGCCGCGCCGACAACCAGGGTCGGGTCCGCCTTCTGGTTGTCGGAAAGGCTGCTACGGATTTCTTCAATCGCCGTGGCAACAAAATTACCTAGAATACTCATGGCCTCACCCCGACCGCCGATTCTCGCAACATTTGTATTATTATTACTTTCGTCTATGTTCCCATCAACTATATTATTTGTTCATAATTTTTGATTATATTTGTTATTTATTTAATGTAATTTTTCTTCAAATTTTATCTATCTGGCGGTACGGGCGGCCCAGGTGCTGTCCGCTGTTGTTTGCGAGGATGGCCTGACATAGAAAAGAGGCGGAGGAGAAACCCCATGCCCAAAGGTCTCAGGACCGTCGTCGTCATTCCCGCCCGTTGGGGCTCGACCCGCTTTCCCGGCAAGCCGCTGGCCCCCGTGGCCGGGGTTTCCATGGTGCAGCGGGTCTGGGCGCTGGCCCGCGCGGCCGAAGGCGTGGACAGCGTCTGCATCGCCACCGACGACCCACGTATCGCCGAAGCCGCCGCCGGCTTCGGGGCCGAGGCCGTGATGACGCCCGAGGACTGCCGCAACGGCACGGAGCGCGCCCATGCCGCCGCCCTTGCCATGACCGAGGCACCGGACGTGATCATCAACCTGCAAGGCGACGCGGTATTGACCCCGCCCTGGGTGGTGGCCGCCGTCGCCGGCGCCTTTGCCGACCCGGACGTGCGCATCGCCACGCCGGCGGTCGCCCTCAGCGATACACAGCTTGCCGCCCTCGAAGCGCACAAGAAGGACAGCCCGGCGAGCGGCACGACGGTCGTCTTGGATCGACAATCGAACGCGCTGTATTTTTCGAAAGCGGTCATTCCCTTTCGCCGCACCACCGCCGCGCCGATTTACCGTCATGTCGGCATTTACGGCTATCGGCGCGAGACCTTGGCCGCGTTGGTCGATCTGCCGGAAAGCCTGCTGGAGAAAACCGAGGGCCTTGAGCAGCTTCGGGCGCTGGAGAACGGTATCCCCATTCGGGTCGTGCCCGTGGACTACAAGGGGCGCACGCATTGGTCCATCGACAGCCCCGCCGATCTTGCCGCCGCCGAAGACCTGATCGCCCGCGAGGGCGAACTGCTGACCGTCTACGATGGCACGGGCGCCGTCCGCCCATGAGGCTTCTCCTGGTCCGCCACGGCAATACCTTCGAAGCGGGGCAGACGCCGGTTCGGGTCGGCGCCAACGAAGACATGCCCCTGACCGCCGCCGGCGAAGGCCAGGCGCACGCATTGGCAGACGCCTTGAAGAAGACATCGATCCGCCCCGGCCTGTTTGTCTGTGGGCCGCTCAAGCGCACGCAGCGGCATACGGAAATTCTCATGACGGACCTCGGCGCATCGGAAACGGCCGAGGTCGACCCGCGGCTGACCGAAATCGACTACGGCCCCTGGGGCGGACTAAGTGACCCTGAAATCATCGACCGCTTTGGGCCGGCGGCGGCGCGCGAACTCGACGCTTGGGAAAAAGAAAGCCGCTGGCCGACGGAAACCGCCCAATGGCTGCCCGGCGCCGATACCGTACGGCGCGATATCAAGAACCTGACCGCGGACCTGTCGGCGCGCCTGGGCGCCGACGATACGGCGCTGATCTGTTCATCGAACGGAATTTTGCGCTATTTCCTCGACCTGACATCGGAAGGTCTGGCCGGCCATCAAGCCGCCGGTAATGCCAAGATGGCGACGGGCGCGGCATCGCTGCTCGACATCACGAATGGCCATGTGCGCATTCGATTCTGGAACGTCAAAGCGGGCACGGCACTGCCCGACGCACAAGAGCGCTGATCCGACCGGATCAGCGACCATGGCGCGGAACTGGGAAAGCCCCTGACATGATGGGGGAAAACCGCGTGACCGCCGGGACAAAAACCAAAACAGACAACGGCATCATCCGACCCTAAAGAAAGGGCCGGACGCGCCATGCATGCCTATTTCTTCTTTGCAGCGGATTTCCGTGCAGCCGGCTTTTTCGCCGCGGTCTTTTTGGCTGCGGGCTTCTTGGCCGCCTTCTTCTTAGCGGCGGGTTTTTTGGCAGCGGCTTTCTTCGTGGCCGGCTTCTTAGCAGCAGCCTTTTTAGCCGCAGGCTTCTTAGCAGTAGCCTTCTTAGCCGCAGACTTTTTGGCAGCGGTCTTCTTCGCGGCGGGCTTCTTCGCTGCCGACTTCTTCGCCGCAGGCTTCTTGGCCGCCTTCTTCTTGGCGGCGACCTTCTTCGCTGCAGGCTTCTTGGCTGCCGACTTCTTCGCCGCAGGCTTCTTCGCCGCCGTCTTCTTCGCCGCAGGCTTTTTGGCGGCGGTCTTTTTCGCTGCCGACTTCTTCGCCGCGGTCTTCTTGGCGGCGGGCTTCTTCACTGCGGACTTCTTGACAGCGGGCTTCTTCGCAACGGACTTTTTAGCCGTCGGCTTCTTGGCCGCGGGTTTGGCCGCCTTTTTCGCGGCGGGCTTTTTGGCCGTCGCGGACTTGGCCGCCGGCTTCTTTGCCGCGGGCTTCTTCGAAACTGTTTTCTTAGGTCCGGCCATTGCATGCCCCCCTTAACCGTTGAACAAATGCGGCCCGAGTATTCGCGGGCCGCGTCGCCAGTAAATATGACATTTTTATCCTGAACGATCCATGCGCCATTTATTCGGCCAGCCATTATGCTAGATTTTGCGTTCGAACTCGCCGATCAAGCCGCGCAACTTCCGGGCGAATCGACTCATCGGAACTGTACATTTGGGGAGAGCACTGATGCACAAGTCATTCATTATTGCCGTTGCCACGGCCGCTAGTTTCGGGCTCGCCGCATGCGGCGCGAAGGAACCCAGCACATTGACCTTTGAGCAGATCGCACCGGAATTGGCCAAGGGCGCCGACAGCTTCAAGGCCTACGTGAAGGGCCTCGACAACAAACTCGTGAAATGGTCAGGCACGGTCACGGAAACCCGAAAATGGCACGAAGACGACTACGCGCCGGCGGCCGGCATGCTGGTCGATATGGATGGCGCGCCAGGACCGGAGCTGTTCGTCAACATCGGCGTCGACGACTTGGAGACAGCCAAGACCGGCGCCAAGGTATCCTTTACCGCGCGCCTCATCGAGAGCGTCGACGAGAAAGGCAAGCTTCTGATCAAGATGAAGGTCGAAGAGTTCCACTAGGCGCCGACGGCGCTGGCGGGATCACGCCCGGCTGAGGATCAGCAGCAGGATCGCCAAAACGATCAGGGCGATCCCGATCACTTCCAGGCGCGCCACCTTTTCTTTGAACAGGAAAATCGACGCGGCGAAGGTAAAGACCAGTTCGATCTGCCCCAGGGCACGAACGTAGGCCGCGTTCTGCATCGTGAAGGCGAAGCACCAGGCGATGGAGCCGGCCATACCGACCGCACCTACCGCCGCAGACCATCGCCAATGGACGAAGACCGCCTTCAGGGTCGGCGCTTCTTTCCACGCCAGGAAGGCCCCCATGGCGATCGTCTGGATAACCAATGACACCGACACCGTATAGGCGACGGTCATCGCCAAATCGTCCCATTTCAAGGACAGCGCCGCCCCGCGGAAGAATACGACCGACGCCCCCAGGAAGGCGCCGCAGATGAGCCCGATCATGGTCGGCTTTTCCGTCACCCCGGCCACCAGCGCCTTCAGCGATATCTTCGACTGCCCCGCCGACAGCACGACGACGCCGACCCCCGCCAGCGCGATGGCGGCGGCGGCGGATGCGGTCACCGTGTCGCCCAGGATCAGAAAGCCTAAGACGGCGACCTGGAACACTTCGGTCTTGGAAAAGGTCGTGCCGACCGCAAAGTTGCGAAACTGGAACAGGTACAGCAACAGCACCGTAAAGAGGATCTGACTGGCCCCGCCGAGAACGCAATACATCAGGAAGGTCGTATTGAATACGGGCAGGTCCTTGCCCCCGATCTCATGCAGCCCCCACAGGTAAAGCAGCGAAAAGGGCATGGCATACAGGAAGCGGACATAGGCCGCGCCCAGGGTCGTCAGCCGCCCCTTCAGATGTTTTTGCAACGCCGACCGCGCATTCTGAAGAAATGCCGCAAGGACGGTGATCGGGATCCAAAGTTCCATGATGTCGGGAAGGCCTTATCGGAGGTGGGAGCATCATCCATACCCCGTTCAATCTTGGCGGGAAATGCAATTTTCCCGCCCGAACCGGCCCGACTACCGCGCAATGGCGCACGACACAAAAATTTCACCTTTTTTTGCATATAAAAATATTGCCAAATAACCCGCATATAGCGAATAATTAGGTACGTGATGCGCGAATACGTATGTATGCAATCACGATTGCCGGACCGACAAGCAACGCACCGATGCATTGACCTTTGTCTCCCCTACAACCCATGACGCTCGGCAGCGAAGACCACGCCGATGCGCCGCAGATCAACAAAGGTTGCACGATGGCCTTGCACAGCGACTTCATACGTCCACGTTGCCGCTGGTTTACCCCGGCGCGGCCGACCCGCGCTCACGATGGACCGTCTCAGGAAATTTCCACAGGACGGTGCCGTGACTGACCCTGACCTCATCGTTCTGCGATCGAAGACGGACCCCTATCTTTTCATCATCACCGAACGCAGCCGCTACCGCACCGCGATGGATGCCTTTCACACCACCAATCCGGACGACAGTCTGATCCATGTGCCGCCCGACCGGGCCCAGGCCTTGCTGCGCGGGATGACGGACCTGTCCTATGTCGTGGACGCCATCAACGCCAAAGGATTGTACCGCTACCAGACCAACTAACGCCTATCCCCACGCTATTTCATCACCGATCCAACCAGGACCTTTGAGGGAAGGGAGGGTACGATCGAGGATGCCTACACGTGAATTTCTACAAGAGCCTCGCCGTCGCCGGCGGCGTTACAGGAACCATCCTGGGCGCCGTGTTGCTGACAGGGCTGATGACCCACAAGCAAACAGAACTGGACGAAGCGGCACGCAGCCGTCCCCAGACCCTGCGCATACAGGCGATTCCTGTGCGCCTGGGCGGGTATAGCCTGAAGTACAAGCGAGGCACCGGCGACATTGTCATGCTGTCCGTATCGGTTACCGTCCCGGGCGCCAAAGAAAAGGAACTGGTCTGTCGCCTGGCGCCGCGCCTGGTGTCGACCGTCACCAACGACGTAACCATCCGCTATGCCGAAACAGATGCCCTGCGGGCCGACCTGACCCGCACCCTGCCGGACCATCTGCGCCGCCGTTTCAATCTCGCCCTGGGCGGAACGCTGATCCAGAGCGTGACCGTCGACACGGTGGACGCCGGACAATTTCCGCCGCAATCGACCTGCAACAACGCCTCCTGACGCACGGCACGCCGGCGCAGCCCCTTTGCGAGACGGCGGCCCGGTGGTATCTGTTGGGCCGACAATCGTGCGAACAACAATGAACAAACGGGGGAGCACCTCACCCGTGAGCAGGGCGAACAACATCTTCGAGACGGACCTGGGACCCACCCCGGCCAACCATCAGCCGCAGACGCCGCTGAGTTTTCTGACTTGGGCGGCGTCCGTCTATCCCGATCAGCCGGCCGCCATCCACGGCGCGCGAACGATCCCTTACGGCGACATGCTGACCCGCTGCCGGCGGTTGGCGGGGGCGCTGGCGGCGCGCGGCATCGGCCGGGGCGACGCGGTTTCCGTCATGGGCGCCAACACGCCGGAGCTTCTGGAAGCGCATTTCGGCATTGCCATGGCGGGCGCCGTGCTGAACGCGTTGAACACACGGCTCGACGCGCCGACCATCGCTTTCATCCTGGATCATGCGGAAAGCAAATTGCTGATCACCGACCGGGAATACGCACCGGTCATCAAGGACGCCCTCGCCAGGCTGGGCCGGAAGATCCCCGTCATCGATATCGACGACCCGGAAACGGAAGCCCAGGGCGGCACACGGGGCGAGCACCTGGGCGAAATGGATTACGAAGCCTTCCTGAAGACGGGCGACCCCGAATTTCCGGTCCGACCGCCGGAAGACGAATGGCAGGCGATTTCGCTCAACTACACATCCGGCACCACGGGCAACCCGAAAGGTGTCGTCTATCACCACCGGGGGGCCTTCGTGACCGCCATGGGCGGCGCCCTGGTTTCGCGCCTCGACCGCCGGTCACGCTATCTGTGGACCCTGCCCATGTTCCACTGCAACGGCTGGAGCTATCCCTGGTCGATCACCGCCGCGGCGGGCACCCATATCTGCCTGCGCCGGGTCGATCCGGCCCTGATCTTTCCCATGATCGCCGCACATCGCGTCACTCATATGTGCGGCGCGCCGATCGTGCTCAACATGCTGATCCACGCGCCGGACGCGGTGAAGACCGCCTTCGAGCAGAAGGTCGAGGTGTTCACCGGCGGCGCCGCCCCGCCCTCGGCCGTGATATCGGGCATGGAACAAATGGGCTTCCGCGTGACCCATCTGTACGGGCTCACGGAGTCCTATGGCCCCTCGACCTATTGCGCCTGGCAGGACGATTGGGATGACCTTGACCCCGATGCCCAGGCACAGAAGATCAGCCGCGCCGGCGTGCGCTACCCGAGCGTGTTCGACCAGACCGTGATGAACCCGGAGACCATGGAACCGGTGCCCGCCGACGGCCAAACCATGGGCGAAATCATGCTGCGCGGGAACACCATCATGAAGGGCTACCTGAAGAACCCGACAGCGACCGAGGCCGCGTTCCGGGGCGGCTGGTTCCATACGGGCGACCTTGCCGTGCTGCATCCCGACGGCTATGTGGAGATTAAGGACCGATCGAAAGACGTCATCATTTCGGGCGGCGAGAATATTTCGTCGCTGGAGGTCGAGGAATGCCTCTACCGCCATCCGGACGTGATGGAAGCCGCCGTTGTCGCCCAGTCCGACGACAAATGGGGCGAAACGCCCTGCGCCTTCGTCACCCTGAAACCGGGGGCCGAAGACCGCATCGATACTGCGGCGATCATCGAGTGGTGCCGGACTAACATGGCCCATTACAAAGCACCGCGCCATGTCGTGTTCGGCCCCCTGCCCAAGACATCCACGGGCAAAATTCAGAAGTTCGTGCTGCGCGACCGCGCCAACGACACCGACCAGGAGACCAAATCATGACCAGCTTCTTCCGCGATGATCTGCTGGCCGACCGCGTGGCCCTGGTGACCGGGGCCTCCTCCGGCCTGGGCCGCCGTTTCGCCGAGGCCCTGGCCGCCCACGGCGCCACCGTCGCCTGCTGCGCCCGTCGGCCGGAGAAACTGGCCGAGACGGTCAACACGATCACCGCCGCCGGCGGCCAGGCGCTCGCCGTGGAAATGGATGTGACCGACCGGGATTCCGTGGCCGACGCCTTCGAGACCGCCGACCGAGCCCTTGGCCAGGTCACGATCCTCATCAACAATGCGGGTCTAGCTTCGACCGACCGGGCCATCGACCTGGAGCCCGCCGTGTGGGACCAGATCATGGCGACCAATCTGACCGGTGCCTGGACCGTCGCCCAGCGCGCCGCCAAGGACATGATCGCCGCCGGCAGACCCGGCACCATCGTCAACATCGCCTCGGTCCTGGGCCTGCGCCAGTCGGGCGGCGTCATGCCGTACGCCGTGTCCAAGGCCGGCGTGGTACAGATGACCAGGTCCCTGGCCCTGGAATGGGCACGCCACGGCATCCGGGTCAACGCCATCGCCCCCGGCTACATCGAAACGGATTTGAACCGCGAATTTCTGGAAAGCGAAGGCGGCCAAACGCTCATGAAGCGCATTCCCCAGCGCCGCTTCGGCAAGCCGGAGGATCTGGACGGTGCGCTGCTGCTGTTGTCATCCGACGCGTCGGACTTCATGACCGGCGAGGTCGTGGCCGTCGACGGCGGCCATTTGGTCAATACGCTTTAAGGTCTTTTCGCCCTTGATGAAGGGCTCAACTGTCTCGGGAATTCGAAAAGCGGTCGTCGGTAATGTCCAGGGACCAATCGAATTGCACGGCGAATCCCCCATCGAATACGCGGGCGACACGGCCCGGCACATGGGCACGGCCACGAATGATCAGCAGAATCTCGTCATCGACCTGAACCGGGCCGTCCTGAGGTTCACTGCCTTCGGGATAGACGATCGCCGCCCCGCCGACGGACATGTCATACAGCTTTCCGCCCCGGTAAGGGCTGCCGCCGTTGACTTCCACGTCCCCGTACACGACGGAACGGGGACTTCTGCGTGCGTCTTGTTGTTCGTTCAAGTCCATGGCGGTCATCCTTGGCAACAAAGACCCCGCCCTCAAAAGCTGTTTTCTTTTAAGACGGGGGAAATTTAGGCCACAACCCTGATCTTTCCCTGACAAGATTAAAAATCAGACAAGAATTCGCGCTCCATTTCCGATTTTTCCGGCAAATCTGGTAGTCTCGCGGCCCGCCGCCTAGTGAAAATGACCCGACCTACGACGCAGAAAGACAGGAACCCGCCTTCATGGATTTCAATCTGACCCCAGAAGTGAACGAAACCCGCCAAGCCATCCGCCGCTTCGTGGCCGACAACATCCTGCCGCTGGAAGCCGATCCGGCCAGTTACGACGATCACGAGAACATCCGGCTGGATCTCCTGGATCAGCTGCGCGCAAAGGCGAAAAGCGAAGGACTCTGGGCGCTATCCATGCCGACGGCGCGCGGTGGGCGCGGGTTTGATACGGTCGGCATGGCTGCGTGCTACGAGGAAATGAACCGCTCCATCTTCGGCCCCGTGGTGTTCAACGCCGCCGCCCCCGACGACGGCAACATGTTCGTCCTCAACAAGGTCGCGACGGACGCCCAGAAGGAAAAATGGCTGCAGCCGATCATCGACGGCACCGTGCGGTCCTCCATCATCATGACGGAGCCGGCCCCCGGCGCCGGGTCCGACCCGTCCGGCATGATGCGCACGCGGGCGGAAAAGAAAGGCGACAAGTGGATCGTCCATGGCCGCAAATGGTTCATCACCGGCGCCGGCGTGGCGTCCCACTTCATTCTGTTGGCGCGCACCTCCGACGACGCGCGGCGCAACCTGACCGCCTTTCTGTTCCACAAGGACCAGCCGGGCTGGGAAATCGTGCGCCGCATCCCGATCATGGGGCCGGAAGAACACGGCGGTCATTGCGAGCTGACCTTCGACGGCCTGGAGATTCCCGACGAAAACCGCCTGATGGGCGTCGGCGAAGGTATGAAATGCGTGCAGATCAGGCTCGGCACCGCGCGCCTGACCCATTGCATGCGCTGGCTGGGCCTGGCCAAGCGGTCCCTGGAGATCGCCGATGACTACATCTCGGAGCGCGAGGCCTTCGGCACCCGCCTGGCCGACCGGGAAAGCGTGCAATTGCTGCTGGGCGACGCGGCCAAGGAAATCCAGATCGGCCGCCTGCTGACCATGCACGCGGCCTGGACCCTGGACCAGGGCAGCCGGGCCCGGGCCGAGGTTTCGACCGCCAAGGTCCAGGTCGCCGACACCCTGCACAAATGCGTCGATACGGCGGTGCAGCTGTGCGGCGCCAAGGGCTATTCCAAGGACACGGTCCTGGAATGGATCTACCGCTACGCCCGCCAGGCCCGTCTGGTCGACGGTGCGTCCGAAGTCCACAAGATGGTCCTGGCCGGTCAGTTCCGCGAACAGGGCCTTGAATACTGGCATTGGGGCTGAGGCCGCCCGTGGCCGGAAACCTGACATCCGATGAATGCGCCCGCCTGACCGACTGGCTTGCGCAACAGGCCGACGCACCGGTGCGCATCCTGGCGACCGAGCGGCTCTCCGGCGGGGCGATCCAGGAAAACCACCGGCTGGAGATCGACGTCGCCGGCGGCCCCTGGCCCGGCCATCATGACCTTGTCCTGCGCCGGGATGCCGCGTCGGCCGTCGCCACCAGCCATTCCCGGGCCGAGGAATTCGCACTGTTGAAGGCGGCGCACAAAGCCGGGGTCACGGTGCCGGCCCCCTGCGTGCTGTGCGCGGACGAAAGCCTGCTCGGCGGGCCGTTTTTCCTGATGCATTGCGTTACCGGCGAAGCGCGCGGCGGACGGCTGGTCAAGAACGCCCCGGATGCGGCCCTGGTCCGTGCCCTGGGGGCCAATCTGGCGCATATCCACAGCATCACCCCGCCCGGTGACGGCCTGGATTTTCTGGGCCCGCCGCCCAAGGACCCGGCCCGCGCCGCCGTGGCCGAGTACCGCGCCTTTCTCGACGCCCTGCCCGACCCGCATCCCGCCGTGGAATGGGGTCTGGCCTGGCTGGCCGATCATGCTCCGGCACCCGGCGATATCGTGCTGTGCCACCGCGATTATCGGGTCGGCAATCTGATGATCGATGGCGGCAAATTGTCCGCGACCCTGGATTGGGAGTTCGCCGGCTGGTCCGACCCGCTGGAAGACATCGGCTGGTTCCTTGCCAAATGCTGGCGCTTCGGGCGGTGGGAGGAAGAAGCCGGCGGCCTGGGCCCCCGCGATGCCTTTCTCGCGGGCTATGAAGACGCGTCCGGCGGCAAGATCGACCCCGCCGCCGTCACCTATTGGGAGGTCATGGCCCATGTCCGTTGGGCCGTCATCGCCCTGCAACAGGCCTGGCGTCATGTGTCGGGCGAGGAGCCGTCCCTCGAACTGGCGCTGACCGCCCATGTGGTGCCCGAGTTGGAGGCCGAGATTCTCGCCATGACGGGAGAACAGTCATGAGGAAACGTCCCAGCGGGCCGGCCTTGATCGAGATCGCCGACGCCACGGAAGCCACCGCCGCCCCCGATGCCGGCAATGCCAATTACATTGCCGCCATGATTCGCAACGCGCGCGCCATCGCGGGCCGCCAGGCCGATGCCGGACAGGCCCCGGAAGACATCGAAACCGCCGCCTTGAAAACCCTGCTGGGCGCCGACGGCAGCCTGGAAGACCTCAACCGCGCCCTTGCCCATGCCATCCGCGCGGGCAATGCCCCCAAGGGCACCCATGCTCATCTGACCGCCGTCGTGCGGTCGGAATTGGGCGAAAGCAATCCCCGCTATCTGTCACGGCTTGCAGACGACGGCTGACCATGCCGGATATTCACGACAGCAGGCTGACCGCTCAGCTCTACGACCTCGCGACCGGCGACGAGGACGCCCGCCTGTGCCGCGACATCCCCGAAGATCAATGCCGCGAACAGCCCGTCAATTTTCTCGCCCAAACGGCGGCCCAGGCCCTCAGCAAAACCGGGGACGCCTTGGCCGACACCAAGGTCGTCCTGCCCTGGCTTCTGGGCGCGATGGGCGCCCCCGCCGCCTTCGCGGGCCTGCTCGTGCCGATCCGGGAATCGCTGGCGCTGATGCCGCAGATACTGGTCGGCGGCGTCATCCGCCAGTTCCCCCGGCGCAAGGCATTCTGGGCCGTCGCCTCGATCGCGCAGGGTGCTTGCATCCTGGCCATGGCCGGCGCGGCCGCGGCCGGGCTCGCGGGCACGGCGGCGGGGTGGACGGTCACCGCCCTGGTGGTGCTGTTCAGCCTGGCCCGCGGCGTCGCGTCCATTGCCGCCAAGGACGTATTGGGCAAGACCGTGTCCAAGGGCCGCCGTGGGCGCGTCAGCGGGCATGCCGCAACGATTTCCGGGCTCGCGGCCGGCGCCGTGGGCATTTACCTGATGCTGAGCCCCGCCGCGACGCGGCCCGATTGGCTGCTCTATGCCCTTGTCGCCGGTGCCGGAACCTGCTGGTTCGTCGCGGCGGCGGTCTATCTGCGGATTGTCGAATATCCAGGTGCCGTTACGGGCGGGCGCGGCATCAACGATCTGGTGCGCGAACAATTCTCGATCCTGGCCAAAGACCGGCAGTTGCAGCGATTTCTGGCGACCCGGGCGTTGATGATTTCGACGGCACTGGTGGGGCCGCTCTATGTGACCCTGGCGCAGCAGCGAACGGGCCTGGGACTGGATGGCCTGGGCTGGCTGATCATCGCCTCGGGCCTGTCCGCTGCCCTCAGTTCGTCGTTCTGGGGCATTCTCGCCGACCGATCCTCGCGCGCGACCATGGCCTTGGCGGCGGCGATCGCGGGCGCGCTCGGTCCCGTGGCATTGCTGGTCCTGGCCCATGCGCCCGGCATTGCCGGCTCGATCATCTTCTACGCCGCTATTCTGTTCGTGCTGGGCGTCGCCCATGCCGGGGTGCGCATCGGGCGCAAAACCCACGTCGTCGATCTTGCGGGGGGCGACCGCAAGGCCGAGTACGTCGCGCTGAGCAACACCGTGATCGGCGTCCTTTTGCTGGGAACCGGCGCGCTGACCGGGGCCTTGATGGGGATCAGCATCGCGGCGGCGATCGGGACACTGTCAACGCTTGCCCTGTTGGGTGCTGCCTTGGCCATGACGATGGCCAACGTCCAGGAATGATGCCGCAGGCGGCACAGACAACATAATGTGATGGGCTGTGATTTCACGGCCCACCGGCCAACAACGATAATCCCGCCATGACGACAATTCTCCTCGTTGATGATGATGCGGACCTGCGCGGGACGCTGTGCGAAACCCTGGAAGATGCCGGGTTTCGCGTATTCTCGGCGTCGGGCGGCCATGCCGCGCTGGATATCGTCAAGCGCGAGGCCCTCGATGCCGCCGTCACCGATATCGTCATGGCCGACGGCGAGGGGATCGAGTTCATCCTGAAAGCAAAGGCCGCCCGCCCGGGCCTGCCCGTGATCGCCATGTCGGCCAAGGCCATTTACCTTAAGGATGCAGCCAGCCTGGGTGCCGATCACACGCTGCTGAAGCCGTTCCGCCTGCACGCGCTTCTCAATCTCCTGGGCCCCGCCGCCTGATCCCTCGCGGGCGTGCGTTTCCCGAATTTAGGCGTTATATAACGTCTTCAACGAAAACGGCCGCGCCACCCCGGCAGCGGCGGCTGCTCAGGAGACGCCCACCCTCATGGCTATCGTATTGGGATGCATCGCCGACGATTTCACCGGCGCCACGGACCTGGCCAACACCCTGGTCAAGAACGGCATGCGCACGGTGCAGGTCAATGGCGTGCCCTCGGGCGCCAGCCTGAAGGACCTGGGCGATGCCGAGGCCGTGGTCGTTGCGCTGAAATCGCGTACCTGCCCGGTGCACGAGGCCGTCACCGAATCGCTCGCCGCCCTGGCCTGGCTCCGTGGCCTGGGCCCCCGCCAGATTTTCTTCAAGTACTGTTCGACCTTCGATTCCACGGACATGGGCAACATCGGCCCCGTCGCCGACGCCCTGCTGGACGCACTCGACGCAGATTTCGCCATCGCCTGCCCCGCCTTTCCGACCACCGGTCGCACCATCTACAAGGGCTATCTGTTCGTGAACGACGTGCTGCTGTCGGAATCGAGCCTCAAGGATCATCCGCTGACCCCCATGCGCGACGCCAATCTTGTCCGCGTGCTCAGCCGCCAGACGGACGAGATGGTCGGCTTGGTCGAACACAAGACCGTGCGCAAGGGCTCGGCCGAGGTCAAGGCCGCCTTTGCATCCCTGAAAAAGAGCGGCAACCGCTATGCCATCGTCGACGCCCTGGACGACGCCGACCTGGGCGTGATCGGCCAGGCCGTCGCCGATCATCCGCTGATCACCGGCGGCTCGGGCATTGCCCTGGGGCTGCCGGAGAACTACCGCCGCCAAGGCCTGTTGGGCGCCGCCGCCAAGGCGCAATTGCCGGACGTCAGCGGCCCCGCCGTGGTCATTGCCGGAAGCTGCTCGCAAGCGACCCGTGCGCAGGTCGCGCGGGCGAAAAAACTGTGGCCGACCCATCAGGTCGACCCCTTGGCCTTGGGCGATGTCGTCAACGCGGCGCGCACGGTGGCCGACAAAATTCTGGCGGGCCTCAACGCCGGGCCGCAGCTGATCTATTCCACCGCCGATCCGGATACGGTGCAGAGAGTGCAGTCCGAAATGGGCCGCGGCCAGGCGGGCGACACGGTCGAGCGCTTCTTCGGGCGGCTGGCGCGCAACCTGCGCGACGGCGGCGTGCGGCGCTTCGTCGTTGCCGGTGGCGAGACCTCCGGCGCGGTGGTCCAGGCGCTGGGCGTGCAGGCCATGCGCATCGGCCCGGAAATCGACCCGGGCGTGCCCTGGACGGAAAGCCTGTCCCTGGGTGCGGCCGACGAGGCCCCCCTGGCCCTGACCTTGAAATCCGGCAATTTCGGCGCTGAGGACTTTTTTGAAAAGGCGCTCGCCATGCTTGACGAAAGGTCCGCCGCATGAGCCCGGAAAACAAACAGCGCGACGAGATCGCGGTCCTCGGCAAGTCCCTGTTCGACCGGGGCATGACCTTTGCGTCGTCCGGCAACATCAGCGTGCGGACCGAAGACGGCGGCTGGCTGATGACCCCGTCCGGATCCTGCCTGGGCCGGCTCGATCCGGAACGCATTTCCAAGCTCGACAAGGACGGCACTCATATCAGCGGCGACAAGCCGACCATCGAGACTTTCCTCCACATGGCCGTCTACGGCGAGCGCGCCACGGCGCAGGCCATCGTGCACCTGCATTCGACCCATTCGGTGGCGGTCAGCTGCCTGAAGGAAGTGAACCCCAAGAACGTGCTGCCGCCGATCACCGCCTATTACGTGATGAAGGTCGGCACCCTGCCGCTGATTCCGTTCTTTCCCCCGGGCAGCGTCGACCTGGCCAAGGCCGTGAAGGAAATGGCGTCCGACCACCACGCGGTGCTGCTCGCCAACCACGGCCCCGTGGTCGCGGGGAAGTCCCTCGCCGACGCGGTCTACGCGACGGAAGAATTGGAGGAAACGGCCAAGCTCTATCTGATGCTGCGCGGCCTGGATACCAGCTTCCTGACGCCGGAACAGGTGGCCGAACTGAAGGCTCGGTTTCCGTCCTGATCAACGGGGCGGGTTATTCGCCCTTCCATTCCGCCTTTTGCTTGGCGACGAAGCTTTCGACGCCATGCTTGAAATCACGGCTGCCGTAGGCGGCGTGGATCAGGTCGCGGTCGTCCGGGGTCAGGTCGGTGCCCAGGCGGCGCAGGGCTTCCTTGGTCACGCGCATGGTCACCGGCGCGTGACCCAGCAGCTTCTCGACGATTTCCGCCTGCAGGGCGTCGATACCGTCGGCCTCGGCCACGCCGAGCAGATAGCCGTGGCCCAACAATTCCTCGGCCTCCGGCATTTCCGCCAGCATCAGCATGCGCTTGACCATGGGCAGGCCCAGGGTTTCGGTGAGTGCGCGCAGGTTCTGCGCCGACAGGCAATTGCCGAGCGTGCGGGCGATGGGCACGCCGAAGCGCGACCCCGCCGTGGCGATGCGGAAGTCACAGGCATTGGCGATCGCCATGCCGCCGCCGACGGCCCAGCCTTCGACCACGCAGAGGGTCGGCATGGGCAGGCGTTCGACGCGCGAGATATAGGTTTCGACCTTGTCCTCATAGGCCAGGCCGTCGTCACCCGACGTGAAGGCCTTGAACTGGGCGATGTCCGTGCCGGCAACGAAGGCCTTGCCCCCCGCCCCCCGAAACACGGCGACCCGCACGGAAGGATCGTCCATGATTTCGTCGCAGGCGTCGGCCAGGCCCTCGTACATGGTCCAGGTCATGGCGTTGCGCGCCTGGGGCCGGTCAAAGATCACATGCGCGACGGCGCCGTTGCGGGTCAGGCGCACGGCGCCTTGATCGTCTGCGGGGTTGGTCATGGTGATTATTCCGTGGTTGTTGGGTGGCAAATAAATTCAGCGGCCCGCATCCTAGCCCACGTGACCCTCAAGGCACAGTCGCGAAGGGCAATTTCGTCTGGCCGATCGGGAGTCGCGGGGTAGAATGCCGCCATGAAGGCAGGAAACCAGAAAACAGGGGCGCGGCTTCGCGTCGTTTTGGCCCCCGACGTCGCCATCGGGCCGGGCAAGGCCGATTTGTTGGAAGGGGTGGGCGAGACAGGCTCCATCGCCGCCGCCGGCCGCGAGTTGGGCATGAGCTACAAGAAGGCCTGGGGCCTGATCGAGGCCCTGAACGCCCAGTTCGGCACACCCCTGGTCACCACCACACGGGGCGGCAGCAGCCGCGGCGGCGCCGAGTTGACGGATCTGGGCCGAAAGGTGCTCGATCAGTACCGCAAGATGGAAGCCAAAACCGCCAAGGCCATCGCCGGTGACCTGGACGCCATGCGCAAATTACTTCTCAAGGACGACGCCTAAGGGGCCATACGAGGCTCTTGCCAAGAAACGCCACCGGCGATAGGTTTCCGATATGTCCGAGTTGTCCTATCGGAGAGCCTTTACATGTCCGCCGCCGTTTTTATGCACCGCTGTCTGTTGCTGGCCGCCACCCTGTTCGTCCTGGCCGGGCCCGTTCGCGCGGGCGAGGTAAAGGTCGCCGTTGCCGCCAACTTCACCCAGGCGGCGGAGGAGATCGGCGCGCTGTTTCAGGACAAGACCGGCCATAAGGCCGTGTTCAGTTTCGGGTCCACCGGCCAGATCTTTACCCAGATCGCCAAGGGGGCCCCGTTCGAGGTGTTCCTGGCGGCGGACCAGGCACGGCCCCTGAAGGCCGGCATCGACGGTTTGGCCGTGGCCGACACCCGGTTCACCTACGCCACCGGCAAGGTCGTGCTGTACAGCCGCGATGCCGCGCGCGTGCGCGGCCCCAGCACCCTGAAACGGGATGACTTCACCAAGATCGCCATCGCCAATCCGGCGACCGCCCCCTACGGCGCCGCCGCCGTCACGGCCATGAAGAAACTGGGCGTCTACGATGCCCTGAAATCCAAATTAGTCCGCGGCAACAACATCGCTCAGACCCACCAGTTCGTGGAATCGGGCAATGCGGAACTGGGCTTCGTTGCGCTGTCACAGGTCGCGGACCACGACAAAGGCTCGCGCTGGCCCGTGCCGGAAAATCTCTATCCCGCCATCGCCCAGGACGCCGTGCTGCTGACCGCCGGCAAGGACAATCCAGCGGCCCGCGCGTTCCTGCTGTTTCTGGGCGGGGCCGAGGCCAATCGAGTGAAAGCCAAGTTCGGCTACGGCACGGGCGAACCGCCCAAGATCCGCCCGGATGCCTGACCAGGGGCTTGATCTTGCCGGGCTGTGGTCGCCGATCCGCCTGACCCTGGAACTGGCGACGGTGACCACCGTCGCGTTGCTGATTATCGGCACGCCCATCGCCTGGTGGCTGGCGCGCTCCAAGGCCAAATGGAAGGAAGCGGTCGCCGCGGTGGTCGCCCTGCCCCTGGTGCTGCCGCCGACGGTGTTGGGGTTTTACCTGTTGGTCGCCATGGGGCCGGACGGACCCGGCGGCTGGATCGCCGGGCTGTGGGGCGAACGCTCTCTCGCCTTCACCTTTCAGGGCCTGGTCATCGGCTCCGTCTTCTATTCCATGCCCTTCGTGGTGCAGCCCATCCGCAACGCCTTCGAGGCCTTCGGCGACCGGCCGCTGGAGGTCGCGGCGACCCTGCATGCCTCGCCCTGGGACGCCTTCTGGTCCGTCGCCGTGCCGCTGGCCCGACCCGGGTTCCTGACCGGCGCGGTCCTGGGCTTCGCCCATACGGTGGGTGAATTCGGCGTCGTGCTGATGATCGGCGGCAACATTCCCGGCGAGACCAAGGTGCTGTCCGTCGCCATCTACGACTATGTGGAAACCCTGCGCTGGGCCGAGGCCCATATCCTGGCCGGCGGCCTGCTGGTCTTCGCCTTCGTCGTCATCCTGGCCATGATGCTTCTGGAAAAGCGCATCGGACGCGCGGCCCGATGAACGCGGACACCCCGGTTCTCGACGCCGCCTTCAAGGGCCCGGTCGGCAACTTCAACCTGGACGTGGCGTTCAAGGCGCCGCTCACCGGCGTGACCGCCCTGTTCGGCGCGTCGGGCTGCGGCAAGACCACGATCCTGCGCTGCATCGCCGGGCTGCACCATCTGCCGGGGAAGCTCGCCCTCGGCGACCGACTGTGGCAGGACGACACGGCAAACCTGTTCCGCCCGCCGCATAAGCGGCGGGTCGGCTACGTGTTTCAGGAACCCTCGCTGTTTGCCCATCTGACCGTGCGCGGCAACCTGAACTTCGGCGCGCGGCGGGCCCCGCGCGGCAACGGCGCCGCCCCCGCCGTCGATTTCGACCAGGTCGTCGGTCTGCTCGGCATCAGCCACCTTCTCGACCGGGCCCCGGCCCGGCTGTCGGGGGGCGAGCGTCAGCGCGTCGCGGTCGGCCGGGCCCTGTTGTCGGAACCGCGCCTGCTGTTGATGGACGAGCCCTTGTCGGCCCTCGACCGCTCGACCAAAGACGAAATCCTGGCCTATTTCGAAGCCCTGCAGCGGGAATTGAATATCCCCATCCTTTATGTCAGCCACGACATCGCCGAGGTTACCCGCCTGGCCGACCGTCTGGTCGTGCTGTCGCGCGGCGGCAAGGTGGCCGAAGGCTCCGTCGGCGAGGTTCTGGAACGCCTGGACCTTCAGCCCATGACCGGGCGGTTCGAGGCCGGGGTCATGCTGACCGCCACGGTCAAGGGCCGCGACGAGGCCTTCAACCTGACCTTCCTGGATCATCACGGCCAGACCCTGACCATTCCCGCCGTCGATGCCGCCGTCGGCGACATCATCCGCCTTCGCGTGCGCGCCCGCGACGTCTCGCTGGCGGTCCAGCCGCCCACGGGCATCAGCATCCGCAACATCCTCAAGGGCCGGATCGTCGAAATCCGCGAGGAAGCAAACACCGCCTTCGCCGAAACCCTGATCGACCTTGGCGGCGGCCGCCTGCGCGCACGGGTCACCCGCCATGCGGTGGCGGACCTGAAGCTGGCCGAAGGCATGCCCGTCTACGCCCTGATCAAGAGCATCACTTTCGACCGGCGCTCCCTCGGTTGACCGGTCGGCCGGGCTGGAAAAACCAGACCCAGGCGCGTAGGAATATCCCTGATATCAGGGAGGAGCAGCGACCGTGAAGGATTGGAACACGCGTTACGCCAAGGCGGGGACGGAGCCCGACACCCGCCTGTTCGGCGACCAGCCTTGCGAGTATCTGCGCGAAGTCATGGCGCGCTCCGACTTTCGCCCGCGCTCGGCCCTGTGCCTGGCCGACGGCGACGGCCGCAACGGCGGCTGGCTGGCCGAACAAGGGTTGGCCGTGACGGCGATCGATGCCTCGAGCGTGGCGACGGAGCTGGCCCTTGCCCATGACACCGCGCGCGGCGTGACGGTGGAGCGCATCGTGGACGACCTAGCCACCTGGTCGCCACCCCCGGGCCGTACCTGGGATGCCGTGTTCCTGATGTACCTGCAATGCGAAGCCGCCGTGCGCCTGCATGCCACCAGGACGGCGGCGGCGGCGCTCGCCCCCGGCGGCTGGTTCGTCGCCGAAGGCTTCGCCCCGGCGGGGGCGGGCGGGCGCAGCCTGGGCCCGGAAGACCCGGACCTGTTGTATGAACTGGGCGACCTGCTGGACGCCCTTCCCGGGCTTGAGATCATGGAGGCCCTGAAGGGCCGCATCCGCGTCAACGAAGGCCTGCGCCACCGCGGCGAGGCGCGGATCGCCCGGCTGCTGCTGCGCCGCCCGGGTGCGGCGCCGGAATGACCTAGCCGCGTCTATTCCGACCGGAGCGCCGGGGCTGCGTCCGGTAGCCCAAGGCCAGTACCAAAATTCCCGCGGATGCCGCCATCACCCCGAACCAGGCGACCGTGCCCTTCGACCACCCCCAGTGCTCGGCACAGGCCCAGAGCGACGCCGCAAGCAGACTGCCGCCGACACAGCGCAGAACAGTCCGTTGTCCCGACGTGGCCCGCGCCCACCCCAAATCGCGACGGTGGCGGTTCATGGCAAAGGCCAGGGCCGTCCAGGCGGCGAAGGACAGAAAGAAGGCAAGAACGATCATTCCGCGGCCCCATGCACGGTGGGAGAGATTGTTTTCGCCGGCACCGCGCGCTGATGGCCGCGGGCGGCAATCCGGGCCGCGGCAACGAAGCCAATACCGATGGCAAGACACGTCAGGTCGACCGCCGCAAGGTCCCACTGCCCGGCGGCGATGCTTGCCCCCAGGTGCCTGTCCGTCGTCAACGCGTTGACCAGAGGGATCAGGCCGAAGGCGGCGGCAGCGATTCCACATTGTTCGGACCAGGCGCGGGCGGCGGGACGCAGGGCCGCGTGAGCTGCCATCACCGCCCAGACCAGGAACATGACATGCGCTTCCCAAGCCGCACGCCCGGACATCTCCACCGGCAACAGACGGTTGGCCCAAAGATAAGCCGCAACGGCTGTCGACAGGCCACAAACGGTCGCCACATTCAGACGTTCGACCAGGGAGAAGCCGACACGCCCTTCGAGACGCGCCCGCCGCTTCTTGGTCCACAAGATCAGGCCGCTCCCGATCATCGCCGTGCCCATCAGGCCGGCCAGGAAATAAAGCCAACGCAACACCGGCCCGGCGAACAGGCCCTCGTGGAGGGAAATCAAAGTTTTCGATATCGCCCGAGGCGGTGGGTTGACGATCGGCCCATCGACCACGGTTCCCGTGACGCCGTCAAAGACCAATGTCGCCCGCTCCCCCGCCACATGGCGCGTGCCCTCGACGATGCGGACCCGTGCCGCGGTCGTGCCGGGCCGCGTAATGTCCACGAATCCGATATTGCCCGGCCCCCACAGGCGGTCCGCCTCGGCCAGCATGGGTGCGAGCGATGCCGACGGCGCCGGGGCCGCCCGTCTCGTATCCCGGTCCAACGGATGCCCCAGGAACATCATATCCGTGAACGCGCGGCGATTGTCTTCGCCCCAGCCGTATTCGGCCGCGATCACCGGCGCCATATAGACGTAGCAGAGGAACATCAGCCCCGAGTAGGTAATCATCAGGTGGAAGGGCAAGGACAGCACCCCGACGACATTGTGCGCATCGAGCCAATTGCGGTGCCCCGTACCGGGCCGAAAGGTGAAGAAATCCTTGAAGATGCGGGCGTGGATAATGATGCCCGTGACCAAGGCCGCGAACATGGCCATGGCGCAAAACCCGACAATCCAGGCCGCCGCTGTCCGCGGGATATAGTGGAGCTGGTAGTGCATTCGGTAAAGCAATCGACCGCCGCCCGTGGCCCGGTACTGGGTCTTCTCCCCGGTCGCCGGGTCGAGATATCCGCTGAACCGCTTGCCGCTTCCGCCCTCGGTTTCAGGATAATCTTCGATGAAATAGCGCAGTTCCGGTTGTTCGCGCCCACCCGGCGGCGACAGCAGCCAGCGCCGGGCGTCCGGAATCGTCGTCTCGGCGAATTTGAGGCCCAATGCCAGGGCGTCCGCCTGCGCCACTTCCGGCGCCACCAAAGGCTTTTCCGGCCGCATCCAGCGGTCCAGTTCGATTTCCCCATATCCCGCCGTGCCGGTCAGGAAGACGAAGAACAGAATCCAGCCCGTAATCAGGCCGCCCCACGTGTGGAGCCAGGACATGGATTGGCGGAATCCTTCCTTCATGCCGGCCCCATCCACCAGGCAAGCCCGGCGCAGATGCCCGCCAGGCCCAAGACGCCCTTCCACATGCGCATAAGCGGTCGCGCGCGGAAGGCCCAGAGAACCACGCAAAGATAGATGGGGAAGCTGGCGAGAATCGCCCATTGCATCGCTTCGTAGCGGCTCAGCGGCAGACCCCGGGCCATGAGAACCGACGCTGCGTAGGCCACGCCGTAACCGCCCAAGACCGCCGCCACCGAGCGCTGGATTATTTCAAGGGGCGCGGAGCCCTTTCGAACGCGTGTTATTGTACTCATACCTTATAAGACGAACGAGCCCGCACAATCCACGCATCCGGCCGGAAAATATTTATCTCTCCCCTACCATTCCACGGAATAGGCGACGCGCAGGGTCAGCCCGCGCGCGGCGAGGTGGCTGGTGTTGGCGCTGTTGCGAAGCAACTGGCCGAAAACCGTGTAGTACTGATTGTTCAACAGGTTCTCCAACCCCACCTTCAGCGTCCCACGGCCGACATCGAACGCGCTGTAAAGATCAAGCACCGTATAGTCCTCGACCTTTCGACCACCGAAGCTTACGCCGTCATCCGTGGCATCATCACGTTCGCCGGAGAACATTGCCTGCAATCGCAATTGCCACCAATCGTACGGCCTGTAATCGACATAACTTGTGATCTTCATCGGCGGAATACGGAACCCGTTGAGTGCCTGTGCATCCTCGCTGTTGGCCACGCGCTGCTCGCCCTTCAACCATGAGACCGTCCCCCCGATGTTCAATTGCTCGTTGACGCGATAGGCGGCCTGCGCCTCGATTCCGTAAATCCTTTCGGGAGTCCGCTGCTGCACCAGGGAGAAATCCTCGATCCTCACCTGCCCCAGGTCGGAACGGCTGACAAACGCCGCGAGGCCCGCATTCAGCCCACGCCATCTTCCACGCAGGCCGACTTCATAGTTGTCGGTAATCCTGGGGGAGAGGTTGGAATTGGAGCCATCAAACCCCGATGGTGCAGAACGAAGCTGTAAGCCGATATCCGGCAATTCGAACGATTGCGAATAGTTGGCATAGAGATCAATCGCGTCGACCGGCGAGTAGACGGCGCCGGCATTGAAGGTGGTTTCCGCATAGGACAGTTCGCCGGCGCTGATCGCGTTACCCTGCCCCATCGTCGTGTAACTTGGGTAACTGACATCTACCCATTCGTGACGCGCGCCACCGCGCAGCACGACCTTATCCAGCGGATAAACTTCGGCCTGACCGAAGACACCGTAGGTCTTGGTTGTGATCATGGGGACGAACGTCCGGCCGACCCCCTGTTTCACGAATATCGTCCCGCCCGAGGCATCGAAGATGTCGCCGTCGTAAGTATCCGCCGGCTGTTCGGTTTTCTCGTGATTGATGTCAATTCCCCACAGCATTTTGGCATCCAGACCTTCGACCAGCAGAACGGGAGTATCGACCGTCAACCGCCCACCGAAGGTTTCCGAATTCAAGTAGGTTTGCGCCAGCGCGTTCCAGGCCGCGAAATTCCTGCCGTCAAATGGCGAGAAGCGGCTGTGGTAGTTGCGATAGTAGGCTTGCGCCTGGACCTCGCTGCCGAGAACGTTCTTGTGGCCGTAATCCAGGTTCAGCAGCAGGTTTTCGTTCGCCGTCTGATCTTCGAGACTGAGGCCGCTCAGGGCACGCGCCTTGACGGCTCCGGCGGCAAATCCCGTGACCGCGGGATCCGAGGCATAATTGGTGTCCTGATTTGCATTCAGATAGCTGAGCGTTGCCTGGAACCGCTGGTCTTCCAGGTCATATCCGACCTTGGCCAACACATCGTATGTTCCCATATCCGCCAGATCGCCCTGGCTGGGTTCCGGGGCGATCCGGTCACCGTCGGCATCGAAGAAGCTCTGTGTCTGCTCGCCAGAAAAGGACAATACGTAATCGACCCCACCCATTTTTCCGCTGGCGCGTTGTTCAAGCCGCCCTCCAAGCGCATCCGGGTCCAGATGGGTCAGACTGCTGGTTCCAGCGATCGCCGTTTCGAACGACATCTCGCCGTCCTTTGGCTTCAGCGTATTGATATGAATCACACCCCCGGCAGCCCCGCCGCCATAGACCGAGCTGCCACCATTCACGACCTCAATGCTTTCGATGTTCGAAGCAGAGATGTTGAACAGGTCGCGTGAAACGTTGCGGTTTGTCGTCATGGGTACGCCGTCGATCAGTACCAGGACCGAACGGCCCCGCAGGGTCTGACTGCTGTTGGTCAGGGTCTGACTGGACGGCGCCATACCCGGCACGAATTTCGTCAACAGGTCGGCAACGCCCTGGGCCGTTTCCTGCTGCTGCTCAATGTCCTGCCGCGAAATCACGGTGACGTTGCGGGATAACGTGTCCAACGCGCCGCCTTCACGGGTTGCGGTGACCGTGACCGGGCCAAGTTTCGCAAGGCCAAGCCCTCCCGCCGGCTTGGACAGCGCCACCGCGCGCGCGCCCGTGAATTCGAAGGTGATGCCCGAGCCCGCGAGTAGGCGCGTGAGCGCCTGCGACGCCGTCATGGTGCCGGAAACGCCAGGCGACTGCAGGCCGGCGAAATCGCCTGTCTTGTAGGCGAAGGAAATGCCCGTGGCCTCAGCGTACTGCTTGAGCGCATCAGCCACTGCCTGGGCCGGAATGTCGAAGTCCTTGGCCTCGGTATCCTGGGCCAGGTCGATTTCCGGCACGGTGACGCCATGACGAGGCGCCGCCGTGCCCGTTTCAGCGGCGCACACTGCCGCCGGCATCAACGCCAATGCCGTGCCCGCCATCAGCAGGGCGATCAGCACACCCCCCCGCAGTCCCGTCTTCGGCTCCGCCAACCGCGCCGCCTGCCCCTCGACGAGGGCGTCATGTTGCCAGGATTTGATCATGATATTCGGTCCCCTATTCCCCGGAATGCGCGCCTTTGCCCATTCTTTTATATGCAATTAAGTCGCACTCGCTATTTTCTTCCTATGAGGGGGACGAGCGACCCGAACAAACCCGGTGCATTTTTCCACTGGGCCGTCGGTTTTTTTACCCCGCCCCGAATAGGGAGAGGCGCGGCGCCGCAATCAGCACCCGGGTCACCGCATAATCAGGAGATAATCCGTCACCTGGGTCACGTGGAGCCCGTGGGTCGCGGCAAGGGCCCGAATGCCGCCGTCGAGTGCCTTCAGGGACAGACGGGCGGTCACCGGCTCCAGCTTCGTCGCATCGGCCAGCAGCAGAACCTTCCCCGGGCGGTAGCGGTCGATTTCGGCCACAGCGCGGGCGAAAGGCATGCCGTCGAGGACGATCATGCCCCGCCGCCAAGCCAACTGAGGAGCCTCGCCATCGATGTGCCCGACCGCGCCCGGTGCCTCGCCCGGGCGATAGGACACGCGGTCCCCCGTGCGCAGGGTCACGGCGCTTTCCCCGTCAACAGCAAGCGGCGCGGACACCCTTACCGTACCCTCGGCCACGGTGACCTCGGCCGTGTCGCCGCCATCGCGCACGGCATAAACAGTACCCAGAGCCCGTGCCCGGCCGCCCAAGGCCAAAACATCGAACGGCCGGGACTTGTCCTTGGCGACCAGGAACAGGGCCTCGCCCTTCAGTAAGCTGATGCGGCGGCCCGTCGTGGAGTAGTCGACCGCGATGGCCGTATCGGTGTTGAGCAACGCCGTGGAACCATCGGGCAGGGCCACGCGCCGCTGTTCACCGGCCGCCGTCGCATGGTCGGCCCGCAGCGCCGTGGGCAGGTCTAATGCGGCACCGGCCACGAACAACGCCAGACAGGCTGCCAGCAGGCCGCCCACAGCGGTTTGCCTGGTCAGCCGACGCCGGCGCATGGGGGTAACGGTGGCAACCTCGTCGTCAATGGCAAAGGCGGAAGCCAGCTCCCCAGCCGCGTTCCAGGCGGCCTGGACCTCATCGTAGGCCGCTTTGTGGCGTGGGTCAGCCGCCAGCCAGGCCCGGAACTCGGCCTGCGCAGCCGCGTCCCCGTCATCCCCCTCCAGGCGCAGGAACCAGTCCTGCGCGGCGGCGTCGACCGCGTCGCGGGGATCGGGGACATCGGAAAGTCTGCCTTCGTTCGGATTGGTCATGTTTCCTGCATCGACGTCTGTCCGTGCCGACACTCGCACGCACGGCCGCAGCCTGCGGCGCATGTCAAAAAAGATAGAATCCCTACTCTATTGTGATGGACGAGCGAGATCACCCTGACCGGTGCCCGCCATCCCCGTTTTTTTCGGCGGCACCCTCGCGGAACCGGCGCCGCGCCTTGACCAGGGTATCCACGGCGTGTTTCAGGTCCTTATAAACGGTCGTGACTCCGATCCCCAGGCGCGCGGCGATTTCCGGCTGTGACAGGCCTTCGAACCGACTCATATGGAACACGCGGCGGCAACGCTTGGGCAAGGCCGTAACCGCGGCTTCGACATGGGCAAGTTCGGCCTTGGCCATGACATGGCGTTCAGGCGTCAGGTCTTCGGAAGTACGCCAGACAAGGCTGTCACCCTCGGCCAGGATTTCGCGGCGCCGCTTTTCAACGCGCAGGTGATCCAAGGCCAAGTTGGCCGCCATGGTGAACAGATAGGCACGGCTGTCGCGCACGGCGGGATCGTCCTCCGTGCGCAGCAGCTTGACGTAAAGATCATGGGCAATGTCGGCTGCCAGCGTGCGCGAACCCAGCCGCCGGCCGAGAAAGCTCAACAGTTCCCATTCGTATTCGTGATACGTGCGCAGCAGCAGGGTTTCGCGCATTCTCGTCCGTCGTCACATTCCCGGTTGCGGGGCGGGCCCGGTATCGAACCCGCCGCCTGTCACCGCAACATAACGGTATTGAGAATCATTCTCAATTACTTTGCACCCGATGATTAATCTACACCGAGGCCGCATATGACGTGGGCGTCAAACAAATCAAAAGTCAAAACGAATGCCGCCGAACACGGTCCGGGGGGCACCGGCATTGATGCGGTAGGTCCCGCCGGAGGCCGTGTAATAGGTTTCGTCGGTGATGTTTTTGACCCCGAGATCAAAGCGCAGGCGCTTTTCCTTGCCCACGGGCAGATAGTACCACAGGCCCACGTCGAACAGCAGGTACTGGCCCAGCTTGTAAGTATGGGCGTCGTCACCGAACCGGGTGCCGACGTAGGTCACGCCGCCGCCGACCCCCAGGCCGTCAAGATTGGTCCCCGTATCAGTGAACTCGTAACTGGTCCACAGGCTGGCGGTCACCTTGGGCACGCCGCGCGGGCGATTGCCGTTGGTCGCCGTATCGGTTGACACGATATCGGCCTTGAGGAAACCAAGCCCGCCGCGGATGTTCCAACCCGGCGTCGGATTGCCGACTCCGGAGACCTCGACCCCGCTGGTGTTGACCTCACCCACCAATTGCGGCTCGCCGTTCACGGTTTCGACGACGTTTTCCTTCTTGATGTCGAAGACAGCGGCATTCAGCAGAAGCTTGCCGCCCAAGGCGTTCCACTTCACCCCGGCTTCGTACTGGCGCCCTTGTTCCGGATCCAGCACCAGAACGCTCTCATTGCCCGCGATCAGGCCCTGCGCCGTGAAGGTGTCCGCGTAGTTGGCGTACAGGGCGACAGTCTCGACCGGCTTCCAGACTAGACCTGCCGTTTTCGTCAGCTTCGCATCGCGCGGCTGTTCCGCGGTCGTGATGGCGTTGGTCAGAAGATTCTTGCGGTAAAAATTGCCGTTGTAGAACTCGTAACGCAGCCCCCCGGTCAAATTGACCGTCGGCATGATCTCGATGTCGGTCGCAAAATACGGGCCGTATGATTTCTGCGACAGGTCGGTGAACTGTAAGGATGACGGGTTTCCGGAATCGTCGACCAGTATCTCCGGCGTCGGATTGTTGACCGTGCCGCCGACCTGGTTGGCGCCGGCATAGTTACGCCAATCATGGTCCTGTTGGTGATACTCGAAACCGAAGACAAGCTCTGTGGGCATGACCAAGGCGTCAAACTTCCCGCGCGCCTGCAGGCGACCGAACAATGTCTGCAGGTTGCGGTCGTCGTTGCCTTGGACCCGCCGGGTCAAAGTGCCGTCCGCCGCGATGCTGCGGACCTCGACGTAAACGTCCTGTGCCTTTTCCGTGTAATAGGCGACCTTGTTTTCCACCGACCACGGGCTGTCCCCCAAAGGCACGGCGCCGTCGAATTCGAAAATATGGTAGGTCGCTTGACGGTCGACGAAGTCCGGGTGGTAGGCCGTGTCCGTCGGCACATCCGCAATCAATCGCGTGCTGCCGTTCCCGGCGACCGTGGGCAAGCCGCGGTCCATGGTGCGGTCGTCGTTGGTGACTTCATGGTTGACCCGCGCGGTCGCACCGCTGTCGCCGACCCAAAGGAACGACGTCGACAGGAATTGGCGTTCGACCTTGGAATTCTTCCGGAACGTCTCCCCCTGGTCGCCCGACGTGGTGATGCGATAGGCGAAATTCTCGCTGTCACCGATTGCGCCGGTGGCGTCGAAGGTAAGGTTCCGCTCACCGTCTTCGTCGAAATTGGTTTCGACGTGATGTTCGGCCTCGAACTGTGGTTTTTTCGTTACCACGTTCACCAGCCCGCCCGGTGTCATCTGACCGATGTCGGCGACAGGCCCCTTCATGATCTGGATGCTATCGACCGTCGCCGGATCGAACCGGCCGCTGGTTTTCAGACGCACACCGTTGCGATAGATGTCGTCGTCCCGCCGAAAGCCGCGGATGATGTAATCCTCGCGCGTGCCCCCGAACCCATCGGCGCTCACCGTATTGGGGGACAGTTTGTAGACGTCTTCCATCTCACGGGCATGCTGATCCAGCAGAAGTTGCTCGGGAATGATGTCGATGGTGCGCGGGATATCGATCAGGTCCTTGTCGAAACGGCTGCCCGTTTCCGCCCGCCGGCTATCATAGCGTGATTGCTTGGTGCCGAGGACCGACACCGTATCCAGCACCAAGGCCCCGCTCGTCTGGACCTTGCTGAGAGTCACGGAAGATGTGCCGGCGAACGTCCAGGTCACGCCCGTGCCCGCGAGCAGACGACGCAACCCGTCCTCGGCGGCAAACGCGCCCTTGAGCCCCGCCGTCGTCAGACCTAGGGTCAGCTCGGCCCCGTAGACCAATTGCAGCCCGCTTTCCTCGGCAAAGCGATTGAGGGCCGGTGCCAAAGGGCCGGCCGGAATATCGTAGGTGCGAACGTCCGCCGCCTGGGCTTCAAGAACCCCATTCTTGGTTCCATCCCCGGGCGCGGCAACGGCGGTACCGGGCAGCGCCAGGACCAACGCGCCAACCAGCGCGGTGCTGACCAACAACTCCCGCGTCAAATTCGGCAACCTGCCCGCATGCCCATGATGATTGGCCCGGCCCTTGATCGGCTTCATACCCATTCCCCTTCTCGTCCCCGCGCCTTCGGCAATTCACCGTTTTTAACGCGATTAATTATCAATCGTATCTATGAGACGTTCGACAAATGGGATTGAGGAGGTCTGAAGCAATCTTTTGTCTGGCCCGACACGGCGGGCGGACCGCCCGCTATTGATGCAGCAGGATCACATAGTCTGTCAGCCGGGTGGTGCGAAGACCAAGCGCTGCCTCCAGCGCTTCGACGACGCTCACCGGGTCGCCGGTGTCGAACACGCCGTTGACCCGCTTGGCGCGCAGGTCTTCATTGACCAAGCGAATCAGGCCGCGGTGATAGCGGTTCAGTTCGTCGATGACATCACCCAAGGGCTGGTCGTGGAACACCAGTTTCCCCCGGCGCCAAGCACTGGCACTTTGCGGGTCCACGGCCTCGACCGCGCCCAGCCCACGCCGTCCGTCGTATCTGACGCGCTGATTGGGCGACAGGACAGTCTCCTGCCCGCCGCCGTTTACCGATACGGCCACCCGGCCTTCCAGCAGCGTCACCGATGCGCCCCGGGACGACATCCGCACTGTAAAGACGGTGCCGAGCACACGACTGACCCCGTCCCCCGCCGCCACCATGAAGGGCCGGTCCGGGTCCTTGGCGATCTCGAACGCCGCCTCGCCACGCAGCAGACGCACGCCGCGCGCCCCTATCCCGTCTGGGCCAAAGTGGATGGCGATGGCGCTGTCCGTGTTCAATTGCACCGTCGATCCATCCGGCAGATCAAGCCGCCGGATCTCGCCGGTCGCCGTCGCGGCATCGGCGCGAACATTGGCGTCAAGACGTTGCGGCAGGTCCGCCCCGACCCCCACGGCGATCAACAGACCGGCGGCAATCGC
>PALN01000097.1 GCA_002706405.1 Rhodospirillaceae bacterium
ATCAGCTCGCCGTCGCTAAGCCGCTGTGTAAGGCCGCCTACCGCGTGCTGCACGCCGAAGACATCGGCATCGCCGTCGCCCGCGCCATCCGCGCTGCCGTTTCGGGCCGGCCGGGTGGGGTTTATCTCGATCTTCCGGCCGCCCTTTTAGGCCAGACCATGGACGCCCTGAAGGGCCAGCAGTCGCTGGTCAAGGTGATCGACCCGGCTCCGGCGCAGCTGCCGGCACCGGCAGCGGTTACCCGCGCCCTCGAGGTCCTGAAGGCGGCCAAGAAGCCGCTCATCATCCTGGGCAAGGGTGCGGCCTATTCCCAGGCCGACGACAAGATTCGCGAGCTCGTCGAAAAATCCGGCATTCCCTACATCGCCATGAGCATGGCGAAGGGCCTGCTGCCGGACGATCACGATCTTTACGCCGGCGCCGCGCGCTCCCTGGTTCTGAAGGAATCGGACACGGTCATGCTGATCGGCGCCCGGCTCAACTGGCTGCTCAGCCACGGCAAGGGCAAGCAGTGGGGCGATGCGCCGAAGAAATTCGTGCATATCGACATCGATCCCAAGGAAATGGATTCCAACGTCGAAATCGCGGCCCCCATGGTCGGTGACATCGCGTCCTGCGTCGGCTTGCTGCTCGACGGCATGGGCGGCGACTGGAAAACCCCGCCGGCCGACTGGATCAACGCGGTCAAGGCCAAGCGCGACGCCAACGTCGAGAAAATGGCGCCCCGCCTGCAGAACAACAACGTGCCCATGGATTTCCACGGCGCGCTGGGCGTGCTCAAGCGCATCGTCGCCGACAACCCGGACATGGTCCTGGTCAACGAAGGGGCCAACACCCTCGATTTCGCGCGCTCCATCATCGACATGTTCAAGCCGCGCAAGCGCCTGGACGTCGGTACCTGGGGCGTCATGGGGATCGGCATGGGCCAGGCCATCGCGGCGGCGGTCGAAACCGGTGAACAGGTGCTGTGCATCGAAGGCGATAGCGCGTTCGGCTTCTCCGGCATGGAGATCGAAACCATCTGTCGCTACAACCTGCCGGTCTGCGTTGTCATCTTCAATAACGGCGGCATCTATCGCGGGACCGACAAGAACCCGACGGGCGGCGCCGACGTGGCGCCGACCGTGTTCGTCAAGGATGCGCGCTACGACAAGATGATGGAGGCCTTCGGTGGCCTCGGCTTCTACGCGACATCCCCGGACGAACTGAACCAGGCGGTGACCGAGGCCATCAAGGCCGGCCGGCCGGCTCTGGTTAACGCCGTCATCGATGAAAACGCCGGCACGGAAAGCGGGCGCATCGGCAATCTGAACCCGCAGAGCGTCGTTGCGAAGAAGTAACGCAGCTCTATTCGATCAAAACTGAATAACGGGAACGAACAATGAAAGCTCTCGAAGGCGTCAAAATTCTCGATATGACCCATGTGCAGTCGGGTCCCACCTGCACCCAGCTTCTGGCCTGGTTCGGGGCCGACGTGATCAAGGTGGAACGTCCCGGTGTTGGCGACGCAACCCGCAAGCAGCTGGTCGACGTGCCTGGCGCCGACTCGCTCTACTTCACCATGCTGAACCACAACAAGCGCTCGGTGACCCTGAACACCAAGTCCGACGAGGGCAAGGCGATCTTCACCAAGCTGATCCAGCATTGCGACGTGATGGTCGAGAACTTCGCCCCGGGGGCGTTGGACCGCATGGGCTTCTCCTGGGAGAAGATTCAGGAAATCAACCCGCGCATGATCTATGCCTCGGTCAAGGGCTTCGGCCCCGGCCCCTATTCGGAATGCAAGGTCTATGAAAACGTCGCGCAATGCGCCGGCGGCTCGGCCTCGACGACCGGCATGCTGGGCGACGTTCCCATGGTCACCGGGGCGCAGATCGGCGACAGCGGCACGGGCCTGCACCTGGCGCTGGGCATCGTCACGGCGCTGTATCAGCGCACCCATTCGGGCAAGGGCCAGCGCGTCGAATGCGCCATGCAGGACAGCGTCCTGAACCTGTGCCGCGTCAAGCTGCGCGACCAGCAGCGCCTGAAGGCCGGTCCGCTGACCGAATACTCCCAGTACGGCGAAGGCATTCCCTTCGGCGATGCCACGCCGCGCGCGGGCAACGATTCCGGCGGCGGCCAGCCGGGCCGCATTCTGAAGTGCAAGGGCTGGGAAACCGATCCCAACGCCTATACATACTTCATCACCCAGGCCGCCGTGTGGGAGAAGATCTGCGACGTCATCGGCAAGCCCGAATGGAAGACGGACGAGGATTTCGCCACCCCGAAGGCGCGCCTGCCGCGTCTCAACCAGATCTTCGGTGCGATCGAAGACTGGACCATGACCAAGACCAAGTTCGAAGTCATGGAAATCTGCAACCCGCTGGACATCCCCGTCGGCCCGATCCTGTCCATGAAGGAAATCGCCGAAGAGCCGAGCCTGCGCGACACCGGCACGGTGGTCGAAGTCGACCATCCGGAACGCGGCGCCTACCTCACGGTCGGCAATCCGATCAAGCTGTCCGATTGTCCGGCCGACGTGAAGCGCTCGCCGCTATTAGGTGAGCATACGGACGAGATTTTGGCGGAAATCGGCCTTAATCCCGACGAAATCGAAGCCGCGAAGTCGGGCGGCGCAGTCTGATCGCCCCCCGTTCGCCACGAAACACAAAGACCCCTAAGGGAGGACCCTCATGCGATTGATCCTTAACGGCCAGCAGGCCTTCGGCAAGGCCACGTTGGAAGCGATCTTGGAAAAGGGCGCGGACGAAATCGTTGGCGTGTTCTGCGCGCCCGACAAGGAAGGCAAGCCCGTCGACCCGGTGAAGGAATTCGCCCTGGAAAAGGGGCTGCCACTGTTTCAGCCGCCGAACTACACGGACAAGGAAGTTCTCGACCATATGCGGTCGTTGAACGCCGATCTGATGGTCATGGCCTATATGATCATCTTCGTGCCGGAAGAAGCGCGCGACATCCCGACCCATGGGTCGATCTGCTTCCACCCGTCCCTGCTGCCGAAGCACCGCGGCCCGTCGTCCATCAACTGGCCGATCATCGGCGGTGCGACGGAAACCGGGATCACCATCTTCTGGCCGGATGACGGCCTCGACGAAGGGTTCATCCTGCATCAGGACAAGGTCGCGATCGGTCCCGACGATACGCTCGGCGACATCTATTTCGGCAAGATCTTCGACCGCGGTGTGGCGATGATGTTGGAAGCCATCGACATGGTGAAGGCCGGCAACCCGCCGAAGATCCCCCAGAACGAAGACGAAGCGACCTACGAATCCTGGTGCCGCAAGAAGGACATGCAGATCGATTGGTCGAAGCCCGTCGCCGAAGTCTACAACCAGATCCGCGGCTGCAACCCGCAACCGGGGGCCTGGACCACGATCGACGGCAACGAACTGTCGATCTTCGACAGCCGCAAGGTTGATGGCGATACCGGCGGCAAGCCCGGCGAGGTCGTCGGCATCGAAGACGACCATATCCTGGTCGCGGCTCCCGGCGGCGCCGTCAAAGTGATGCGCCTGCGCCCCCATGACGACAAGAAGATCACCGCAGCCGAGTACGTGGCCAAAGTCGGCCTGCAGAAAGGGAAGGTGCTGGGCGCCTGATCGGCGGCCGGCATCGACCAGAGGAAACAACCCAGGCTACCCAGAGATCCCGAAAGAGGGACGCGAGAGGAAACCATGCCCAAAAGTGATATCGAAATCGCCCGCGAAGCTACAATGAAGCCGATCGCCGATGTCGGCGCCGAGAAGCTGGGCATTCCCGGCGATGCGCTGCTGCAGTACGGCCCGCACAAAGCCAAGGTCGATATGAACTATCTGAAGTCGTTGGAGGGCAACCCCGACGGCAAGCTGATCCTGGTCACCGCCGTGACCCCGACCCCCGCCGGTGAAGGCAAGACCACGACCACCGTGGGCCTGGGCGACGGTCTGAACAAGATCGGCAAGAAGGCCATGATCTGCGTGCGCGAACCTTCCCTCGGCCCCTGCTTCGGGATGAAGGGCGGCGCCGCCGGCGGCGGTTACGCTCAAGTCGTGCCGATGGAAGACATCAACCTGCATTTCACCGGTGACTTCCACGCCATCGGCATCGCCCACAACTTGTTGGCGGCGTTGATCGACAACCATATCTACTGGGGCCTGGAACCGGCGATCGACAGCCGTCGCGTCGCCTTCAAGCGCGTCGTCGACATGAACGACCGGGCGCTGCGCCAGATCACCAACTCGTTGGGCGGCGTCGCCAACGGCTTCCCCCGGGAAGACGGTTTCGACATCGTGGTGGCGTCGGAAATCATGGCCATCTTCTGTCTGGCGACCAGCCTGCAGGATTTGACGGAGCGGATCGGCAACATCGTGATCGGCCACAACCGCGCGCGGGAGCCCATCTATGCCCGCGACGTCAAGGGCCCGGGCCCGATGTCCGTGCTGCTCAAGGAAGCGATTGCGCCCAACCTGGTGCAGACGCTGGAAAACAACCCGGCCTTCATCCACGGCGGCCCGTTCGCCAACATCGCCCATGGCTGTAACTCGGTCATCGCGACCAAGTCGGCGCTCAAGCTTGCCGACTATGTGGTGACCGAAGCCGGCTTCGGCGCCGACCTGGGGGCCGAGAAGTTCTTCGACATCAAGTGCCGCAAGGCGGGCCTCAATCCGGCGGCGGCGGTCATCGTCGCCACCGTGCGCGCGCTCAAGATGCATGGCGGCGTGGGTAAGGCCGATCTGGGCACGGAAAACGTCGATGCGGTCACCAAGGGTTGCGAGAACCTGGTCCGCCACATCCGCAACACCAAGCAGTTCGGCGTGCCGGTGACGGTCTGCATCAACAACTTCATCACCGATACGGATGCTGAACTGCAGGCCGTGAAGGCCGCGGCCGAGGCCGAAGGCGTGAAGGCTTTCATCGCCACCCATTGGGCGGACGGCGGTGCCGGCACGGAAGAACTGGCCAAGCATGTGGTCGAACTGGCCGATTCCGGCGTGGCCGACTTCAAGCCGCTCTATCCGGACGACATGCCGCTGCGCGAAAAGGTAGAAACCATCGTCAAGAAGATCTACGGCGGCGACGGCATTTCCTGTGACGGCGCCATCGAAAAGCGGTTTGCGGAATTGCAGAAGGACTACGGGCACTTCCCGGTTTGCATGGCGAAGACGCAGTACAGCTTCTCGACCGACCCGGACGCCAAGGGGGCACCCACGGGCTTTACCGTGCCGATCCGCGAACTGCGGTTGTCGGCGGGGGCCGAGTTCATCGTCGCCGTGACCGGCGCCATCATGACGATGCCGGGCCTGCCCAAGGTTCCGTCCGCGAACAACATCTATCTGAACGACGACGGTCAAATCGAAGGTCTGTTCTAGACTCGAGAATGATCTGACCAATTCCGGCAGCCCCGGCCATTACGGCCGGGGCGGTCCGGACCCAAGGGGAGGACGACCATGAGCATCCGAAATATTCTTGTCCCGGTACGTGGTGACGGAAAGGGCGAACAGGTCCTGAATGCCGCAGTGGCGCTTGCAAAGAAATTTGATGCCCATATCGATGTCGTCCATGCCCGAATGGGATCCCAGGATATGTTGGCCTATGGGGCCACGCTGGCCGGTGTGCGCGATGTGGTGAACGAAATCGCCGAAACCCACGCGGCCGAGGAAGAAGCCCGGGTCAAGAAACTGTACGAAGATTATTGCGCGCGCCACGGCATCGCCAACATCTCGGCACCGCGCAACGGTGTGAAGGGGGTGTCCGCCTCATGGCACGAGGAAAAGGGCCGTCAGGCCAATGTCGTCGCCCGCCGCGGCCGGCTGACCGATATCATCTTCGTGGCCCAGCCCGAAGGCCAGACGGGCGTCAATACCTTCGAAGCGGCCCTCATGGAAACCGGCAAGCCCGTGGTCTGTGTCCCTGCCAAGCCCGTCACGGAAATCGGGAACAACATCGCCATCGCCTGGAACGGCAGTGCCGAGATTTCAGCCGCCGTCACCTCGTCACGGCCGATCGTCGAAGGCGCGGACAAGTTGCTGATCCTGTCGGCACCGGAAACGCATGGGGATGAACTACCGGCCTCCGACCTTGCCGAATACCTGCGTTGGCATGGCAAGCAAAGCGAAATTCAGATGCTCGACTGCGACCCGCAGGAAGTCGGCCAGACGCTGTTGAAGGCCTGCGCCGACAACGGCATCGATCTGTTGCTGATGGGCGGCTACGCCCACGCCCGCCGCCACGACTTCAAAATCGGCGGTGTGACCCAGTACGTGGTCGAGACGGCGGAAATCCCCGTCCTGTTCCACCATTAGGGCTTAATTCGGCGGTATTTTTGCCGCCATTTCCACGACCCGGAAAAACCCCCGCTTTCGTTGCGCTGCGGCATCGCGTTCTGTTGCCATCGGCGTTGCGGCCTGTTTAATGTCGCCCCCGTTCGGAAAGTATACAATCCGAAGGGCCGGCCGACGCCGGGCCGACAAATTGAACATCGTGGGGAAACAGAAGAATGACATTGTGGATCAGGTATACGCACCAGGGCACGGAAGGTTTCGGCACGCTCGACGGTGAAACCATCAGCGTTCACTCCGGGGATATGCTGCAAGGGGCCCAACCGACGGGCGAAACGGTGAATTTGGCCGATGTCACGGTCCTGGCGCCGATCAAGCCGGGCAAGATGGTGGCCCTTTGGAACAACTACAACACCATGCGCGAAAAGATGAACGGCGTGCGCCCGGAAGAGCCGCTGTGGTTCATCAAGACCAACAACTCGGTCATCGGCACGGAAGCGGCCATCGAACGGCCGGCCAGCTACGACGGTAAGGTCGTCTATGAGGGCGAACTGGGCATCGTCATCGGCAAACGCTGCAAGAACGTGTCGGAAGCGGACGCCCTGGACTACGTGTTCGGCTACACCTGCGTCAACGACGTGACCGCCGCCGACATCCTGAAACGCGACGAAACCTTCGCCCAATGGACCCGCTGCAAGAGCTTCGACACCTTCGGCCCCATGGGCCCGGTCATCGCCACCGGCCTCGACCCCATGAAATTGACCGTCAAGACGATCCTCAATGGCGTGGAACGGCAGAACTATCCGGTCAATGACATGCTGCGGACGCCGGCCAAGCTGATCAGTGAAATCTCCCACGATGTGACGCTGGAACCGGGCGACGTCATCGCCTGCGGCACCAACGTCGGCGTCGGCTCCATGAAAGAGCCCTCCAACACGGTGGAGATTGTCATTGAAGGAATCGGCACGCTACGCAACACTTTCAATAACTAGACTGAATAGGTCTGAACGGATCCGTTTCGCATTCGGATCCGACGCAGAGAACATCATGCGGGCGTGTAAGGCGCCCGTCGCAGGGAACCACAGACAAGCAGGGAGAACATCATGCGGGTATGCGTGATTGGAGCCGGCGCCATTGGCGGCCTTATGGGCGCCAAACTGGCCTTGGCCGGAAACGACGTCAGCGTTATCGATATGGGACCGCACCTTCAGGCGATCCGTCAGAACGGGTTGAAACTGATCTGGGAAGACGGCTCGGAACATGTCGCCCAGGTGAAGGCGTTTGAAAAATGCGCCGAAGCGGGCGAACAGGACCTGGTCATCCTGGGTCTCAAGGCCCACTACCTGGAACTGGTCGCCAAGGATCTGGGCGCGCTGATGGGCCCCAACACCATGATCATGACCGTGCAGAACGGCATTCCGTGGTGGTATTTCCATAACCATGGCGGGCCGCACGACGGCAAGCAGCTCGAAAGCCTGGACCCGGACGGTGTGCTGACCAAGTACATCGACGGCGACCGCATCATCGGCTGCGTCGTCTACCCGGCCGCCGCCGTGACGGAGCCGGGCGTCATCAAGCATGTCGAGGGCGACCGCTTCCCCATCGGCGAACTGGACGGATCGATCAGCGCGCGGGTGGAAAGCCTGAAGGAACTTCTCGAAGGGGCCGGGTTCCGGTCTCGCGTGCTCGAGGACATCCGCTCGGAGATCTGGCTCAAGGCTTGGGGCAACCTCAGCTTCAACCCGATCAGCGCGCTGACACATGCGACCCTGGTCGACATCTGCCAGTTCCCGGAAACCCGCCATCTGGCCCAGAAGATGATGGAAGAAGCCCAGATCGTCGCGGAAAAGCTCGGCATTACTTTCCGCCACACCATCGAAAAACGCATCGACGGCGCCGAAAGCGTGGGGGCGCACAAGACCTCCATGCTGCAGGACGTCGAGGCGGGCCGGTCGCTCGAGACCGAAGCCCTGATCGGCGCCGTGCTGGAACTGGCTAAGCTGACGGACACACCTTGTCCGCACACCTTCGCGGTCTATTCCTGCGTCAAGCTGCTGAACAAGGTGATGGTCACCCAGCATGCGGGCGTCGTCGTTCAGAACGCGGGGCAGGCCGCCGAATAGGCGCGACACCCTGCCTGATTGCGATCCGGAATTGCGCCGGACCCAGGCTGCACTATAATACATCCCGGCGGTGGGAAATGGGTTTGCCACCGCCGGATGCAGCCTTGGGGTAAGAATTGATGGCAACAGTCGCCGCCAAAGTAATCGGTCTGTGTGACGCAGCCCGGGAACGGGACCATTTGCCGCAGGAATGCGCCAATTGCGTCGCTCGGCATCTGGCTGCCTGCTCCGGACTGACGCCGGATGAATTATCGCATCTGGCTGAATACGTTACCCGGCGGAAGCTTGCTGCCGGTCAGGCCCTTTTTCAAGAATCCGACCCCGCCGATAACGTTTTCACCGTTACTTCCGGGGTGTTCAAGCAATACAAGCTTCTCGCCGACGGGCGCTGCCAGGTTACCGGCTTCTATTTCGCGGGCGACCTGATCGGCCTGCCCGACGGGCCCGACTATCCGGTCACGGCGGAAGCCTTGACGCCGGTGACGGTGTGTAGTTTCCCGCGTGCCCGCATCACGGAACTGGTCGGCCAGTATCCGTCTTTGGCCAAGGCGGTGATCCTCAAGTTGCAGCGCGAAATTACCAATGCGCAGGGACAGATGCTGTCGCTCGGCCGACTGACGGCCGAGGAACGCATCGCGGTTTTCCTGCTGGCCCTGCTGGACAAGGCGCCCGACTGCGTCAACGACGACGGGTCGCTCCATCTGAGCATGCGCCGCGCCGATATCGCCGACTACCTGGGGCTGACGGTGGAAACGGTCAGCCGGTCATTCACCAAGCTGCGCAAAGCAGGCGTCATCGGCGCCGAGCGGGCCGGGGTGGTCGAGATTCTGTCCCGCGACGGACTGGAAGAGATTGCCCAGGGGCCGGGCTGACCCTTCCGGCGGGCCTTGCGGTCGCGGTTGCTGCCGGCCATATGTGAAGGAGCAATGCCAGCGGAGCGCCTGCCCATGAGCAATCTCAAGACCGCCCATCGGACCGAAGACGCGATTGAGCCGAGCCCGCGCTGGCACCAATTGCACACCCGTCTGCAAGCCGCCAAGCGGCCGATTTTCCAGGAAATTCGCTCCTATCCGCCACAGGTCGCCGGCTGCGACCTGCATTTCAAGGCGCTCGCCGAAAAGCGTGACGCCATCTGCCGGGAACTGGATCGCCTGGACTCCCTGCGGGGTGCTCGGGACGATGAACTCGATGGCTTCGCGGTGTCATCGGCCTTTCTGGCCAAGGGGGCCTAAGCCCGTCATATCTTGGAGGACCGCAGGGGCCACCACAGGAGAGCAACCATGCCATCCGTTACGCCACCGACCTATCGCCGAAGTGCCGCCGCCGTCCTTGCCCTGATGCTGGCGGCGGTTCCCGTCACCACCGCCCAGGCGCAATCGACGTCACCCGATCCGGACGCGCTGCTGGAGGAGGGGACGAAGAAGATTCTGCGCGCCTTCGAGCTGTTCATCCTGACCATCCCCCAGTACGAAATGCCCGAGGTTCTGCCCAACGGCGACATCATCATCCGGCGCAAGAACCCGCCGGGTGGAGAGCACAAAGACGGCCCCGACAGCAATCCGCCGCCGGTGGCCGGAGAAAAGACCTAGCGATCCTGCCGGCCTCAGTCGGCGGCCATGTCCAGAAGCTTCAGCACCGTTTCCTGGGTCAGGTTGCCGCCGGTCAGGGCCGCGACGGTCTTCAGCGAGGTATCGACCTTGCCCGACAGGAACCCGGCCGCCGCGGTGACGCCGGCGGGTTCGCCCAGCATCTTGGTGCGGGTCAGGATGGTCTTGAAGGCGCGGGCGATGTCCTGTTCCGAAACCAGCACGATGTCGTCGAGAAACGCCTCAAGGTGCATGAACGGGTATTCGCCCGGGCGCCGCGCACTCAGCCCGTCGGCGATGCTGTCCCAATAATCGATGGCCGTAGGCGTGCCTGCCCGGCGGGAGACATAGGCCGCGTTGGCGCGTTCCGGCTGGATGCCCACGACCTTCACGTTCGGATTGATCAGCTTGACCGCCGCCGCGATGCCGCCGGCGACCCCGCCCGACGACACGGGCACCAGGACCTGCTCCGCATCGGGGCATTGTTCCATGATCTCGAAACCGATGGTGCCGTGGCCGGCGATAATGGGTGGGTCTTCCCAGGTGTCGATCGCGGTCATGCCGCGCTCCACCGCCAGGCGCTCCACCGTGGGCTGGCGGGCGAGGGCGTCCGTGCCGCACAGATAGACCTCGGCGCCGTAACCTTCCGTGCCGGCGATCTTATAGGGGCTGGTCGCGTCCAGCATGACCACGGTGATGGGAACGCCCAAGGTCTTTCCGGCGAACGCGAAACCCTGGGCGAAATTGCCGGACGACGCCAGAACCACGCCCTTGGATTTCTGTTCCGCCGTCAGGTAGTGCATCACGTTGAACACGGCGCGCACCTTGAACGCCCCCGTGACTTGCAGGTTCTCGCACTTCAGGAACAGGGTTTCCCGGCCGACCTCGGCACTGTCCCGCGCCACGGGCACGACGGGCGTGCGGCGAATGGCATGGGGCATGTTGGCGCGGGCGGCGCGGACGGCATCGAGCGTGACCAGGCGGTCACGGGAAAACAGGGAACCTTCCATGGCGGGCAACTCCGTTGTGCCGACCGTCAGGAGGAACAGCGACGGCCTGCCCTAAGGTTTACTGCACCACGAGGTTCAGGCTCAAGGGATCAAGGCGGCCGAGGGCGAGAAGAAGCTGATAGGCGGCGGTTTTCTCGTCGTAGGACGCGGTGGTGAAGTTGATCTGCGCGTTGTTGACCTCGTTTTCGGCGTCCAGCACGTTGATCACCGTTTCCTTACCGGCGGCGCGCAGCTTGCGCCGGCTTTGCGCCACTTCCGACGCGATGTTGACCGCGTTCTCCAACAGGATCACGCGCTCGCGGGCCGTTTCCAGGGCCTGCCAGGCCAGGCGGACCTGTTCTTCCACCGTGCGGGCGGCGGCCTGCAATTTGTTGCGGTTGGCGGCCGTGTCATAGGCGGCGCGCAGGGTCGAGGCACGGGTCGAAAAGCCGGAAAACAGCTCCCAATCCGCCTGGAAACCGATGGTGTAGTCGCGTCGGGTGCCGAGCACACCGCCGTTGTTCTGTTCCATGTTGAATTCACCCTCCAGATCGACGGTCGGGTAGAGCCCGGATTTGGCCTCGATCTCGCGCTGGCGGGTAATGTCGATGCTGGTCCCGGCCTCGCGCACGGCGGGGTTTTCGACCAGCGCGATGGCAAGGGCGCGGTCCAATTCGCTCGGCACGGCGTTCACCGGCGGGCGCGGATCGTACATGTCTTCCAGATTGGGAGGGAAGCCGAACACCTGCTGATAGCGCGACATGGCGTCACGCAACTGGCCTTCGAAGCCGACCCGCCGTTCCTTGGCGACCTGCAGGCGCGACTTGGCCTGCAGCACATCGACGGCAATCCCCGATCCGCGGCGCACCCGTTCATCTTCCAGGTTCAACTGGCGCTGAATGCGGCCTTCGCTTTCGATGGTGATGCCCAACAGCCGCATCTGCCGCAGCACCGTGATATAGGCGCGTACCCCCTGGAACAGGGTGTTCTGGCGCGTCCCTTCCAGCGAGATGCGGGCAAGATGCTCGTTCAACTCGGCGACGCGGATCGCCGATTGCGTGGCATAGCCGTCGAACAGGTTCTGGGTCAGGGTGAAGGTGGCGACGTTCTTGTTTTCGATGCTTTTGGCGCCGGACGACCGGGTCGACGGGCTGTCGATGAACTCGCGCCCCGCGTCGCCGGTCATGCTCAGGGTCGGCAGGCGCCGGGCCTTGGCGACATCGATTCCCTGGCGGTTGCTCTCCAGGGTGTTGCGGGCAGCCAGAATGTTGGGATGATTGGTGATCAGGCGGGCCAGTTCGATTTCGAGCGGCGCCGCGCGAACGGCCTCGGGCGCGCATAGCGCCGCCGCCAGGACCAAACCCGCTGTCATTGTTCCGACAATCGCCCGTCTGCGCACGCGTTAAATCTCCCTCAAGTTCTTAAGGATTCGGTCGGCGCGCCGAACTGCCGGGCGAGTCTATGCCCGGGCGGCCCGGTGGTCAAACGCGACCCGAATCGTATTCGGAATCCTGGGAATCTTATAGGAAAGCTTGGTTAAGCGCTGGTTAAGAGAGGGACGGGTTAGGCCGCGCCGAAGCCGCCGCCGCCGGGCGTTTCGATGATGAACACGTCGCCGGGCTTCAACTCGCGCCGGTCCGTGCCGGTCAATTCCTCGACCGTGCCGTCGGCCCGTTCCACGGCGTTGCGCCCGGTCATGCCGGGGCCGCCGCCGTCGATCCCATGGGGCGGCACGCGGCGATGGCTGGACAGGATCGCCGCCGTCATGTCCTCAAGGAAGCGGATGCGGCGGACCACGCCGTCGCCACCCGGGTGCGCCCCCGCACCGCCTGATCCCCGGCGGATGGCGAAGCAGTCGACCAACACGGGAAAGCGCCATTCCAGGACTTCCGGATCGGTCAGCCGCGTGTTGGTCATATGGGTGTGGACGGCGTCCGTGCCGTCGAAATCCGGTCCCGCGCCGGACCCGCCGCAGATGGTTTCGTAATACTGGTGGCGGTCGTTGCCGAAGGTGAAGTTGTTGCAGGTTCCCTGGCTGGAGGCGAGGACACCCAAGGCGCCGAACAGCGCGTCGGTGATGATCATGCTGGTTTCCACATTGCCGGCGACCACGGCGGCGGGATAGACCGGCGCCAGCATGGATTTTTCGGGGATCACCAGCTTCAGCGGCTTCAGGCAGCCGGCATTCAGGGGAATGTCGTCGTCGATCAGCGTGCGGAAGGTGTAGAGCACGGCCGCATGGCAGACTGCCGTGGGCGCGTTGAAGTTGCTGTCCAACTGCGCCGACGAGCCGGAGAAGTCCAAGGTCGCCTCGCGCGTCTTGCGGTTGACCGTGATCTTCACGTCGATCACCGCGCCGTTGTCCATCTCGCAGGTGAACTGTCCGTCGGTCAGCACGTCGAGCACCCGGCGCACGCTTTCCTCGGCATTGTCCTGGACGTGGTCCATATAGGCCCAGACCGTCTCCAGGCCGAAGTGGTCGACCATCTTGCGCAGTTCCTGGGCACCCTTTTCGTTGGCCGCGATCTGGGCCGCCAGGTCGGCCAGGTTCTGGTCGAAATTGCGAACGGGATAGGGGCCGCCGCAGAGAAGCGCGCGCAGGGCGTCCTCGCGCAGGTTGCCTTGATCGACCAGAAGGAAATTGTCGATCAGCACGCCTTCTTCCTCGACCGTTTTACTGTCGGGGGGCATGGAGCCCGGGGTGATGCCGCCGATATCCGCGTGATGGCCGCGTGACCCGACATAGAACAAAATGTCCTGTCCCTTGTCGTCGAACACGGGGGTGATCACCGTGACGTCGGGCAGGTGGGTGCCGCCGTTATAGGGCGCGTTCAGGGCATAGACGTTGCCGGGCTTCATCCGGCCGGCGTTGTCCCGCATCACGGCGCGGATGCTTTCGCCCATGGAGCCCAGGTGAACGGGGATATGCGGCGCATTGGCGATCAGCTCGCCCTTGCGGTCGAACACGGCGCAGGAGAAATCCAGCCGTTCCTTGATGTTCACGGAATAGCTGGTGTTGGCCAGCGTCGTGCCCATCTGTTCGGCGATCGACATGAACAGGTTGTTGAAGATTTCCAGCATCACCGGGTCGGCCTGGGTACCGATGGCATGGACTTCCGGGCGCGGTTCGGCCCGAGTCAGGATCAGGTGACCCTTGCGGGTCATCTCGGCGGCCCAGCCCGGCTCGACTACGATGGTCGAGGTGTTCTCGACCAGGATCGCGGGCCCCGGCAGTCGGTCGCCGGGCAGCAGCGCTTCCGTGCGGTAAACGGGGGTTTCGTAGGCCTTGCCGCCGGACGTCATGGGCACCAGGGTCATGGGCCGCAGGGCCGCGACGCCGGGGATGTCCTCGATATCGGCATCTTCCGCCATGCCGGCGCGGCCGACGACTTCCACCGAGACGGCTTCGATGATGTGGCCGCGACCGGGGGCGGTGAAGCCGTAGCGCTGGCGGTGTTGGACCTCGAACTCTTCGGTCATCTTGTTGCGGTCGCCGAATGGCACGATGAGGGCCGTGTCCGTGCCCTTGTAGCGAAGGTGGGCGCGGCGGAAGATCTCGATGTTGTCCTTTGCGATGCCCTGGCTGTCGATCTCTGCCCGGGCGTCCTTTTCCAGGCCTTCGATGATCTCCATCAGGGGGGCGGTCAGGCCGGCGGCAAGCGGGGCCTCCACCGCTTTTTCGCGGATCGCGCGTACGTCGGCCAGGCCCATGCCGTAGGCCGAGAGCACGCCCGCGAAGGGATGCAGAAACACGGTGTTCATGCCGAGCGCGTCGGCAACCAGGCAGGCATGCTGCCCGGCGGCACCGCCAAAGCAATTGAGCACGTACTCCGTCACGTCGTGGCCGCGCTGAACGGAGATTTTCTTGATCGCGTTGGCCATGTTTTCGACGGCGATCTTCAGGAACCCCTCGGCGACCTCTTCCGGCGTGCGGTCGTCGCCGGTTTCCTTGTGGATGATCCGGGCCATGTCCTCGAACTTGCGGCGCACGGCGCGGTCGTCCAGGGGCTGATCGGCGTTGGGGCCGAACACGGCGGGGAAGTATGTCGGCTGTACCTTGCCCAGCATGACGTTGCAGTCGGTCACGGTCAGCGGCCCGCCCCGGCGGTAACAGGCGGGGCCCGGATCAGCACCGGCGCTGTCGGGGCCGACCCGATAGCGCGCCCCGTCGAAATGCAGGATCGACCCGCCGCCGGCGGCGACCGTGTGAATGTTCATCATGGGCGCGCGCATGCGGATGCCGGCGACCTGGGTTTCGAACGTGCGTTCGTACTCCCCGTCGTAATGCGACACGTCCGTGGAGGTGCCGCCCATGTCGAAGCCGATGACCTTGTCGAAGCCCGCCATGCGCGCGGTTTCGACCATGCCGACCACGCCGCCGGCCGGTCCCGACAGGATCGAATCCTTGCCCTGGAACAGGCGCGCGTCGGTCAGCCCGCCGTTGGACTGCATGAATTGAAGCGGCGTCTCGCCCAGGTCGCCAGCCACCCGGTCCACATAGCGGCGCAGGATCGGCGACAGGTAGGCATCGACCACGGTGGTGTCGCCCCGGCTGACCAGCTTCATCAGGGGGCTGACCTGGTGGCTGGTGGAGATCTGGGTAAAGCCGATGTCGCGGGCGATTCGCGCGGCCCGGCGTTCATGGTCCGGATAGCGGTAGCCGTGCATGAACACGATGGCGGCGGCCCGGATGCCGGCGTCAAAGGCGTCTTGCAATCCGGCGCGAAGGCGGTCTTCGTCGAGCGGCGTCAGAACCTCGCCCTGGGCGTTCACGCGCTCGGGCGTTTCGATGACCTGCTCGTAGAGCATTTCCGGCAGTTCGATGTGGCGGGCGAAAATATTGGGCCGGGCCTGGTATCCGATGCGCAGCGCATCGCCGAAGCCGTCCGTGATGACCAGCACCGTGCGGTCGCCCTTGCGTTCCAAGAGCGCGTTGGTGGCCACGGTGGTGCCCATCTTGACGACGCTGACGGCCCCCTCGGGGATCGCCGCACCGGCGGGGATGCCCAGGATGTCGCGGATTCCCTGCAGGGCGGCGTCTTCATACTGGTCCGGATTTTCCGACAGCAGCTTATGGGTCACCAGCCGCCCGTCCGGCGCGCGTGCGACCAGGTCGGTGAAAGTGCCGCCCCGGTCGATCCAGACGTCCCAGCCCGATGTTTGTGTTTGATCCGCCATTTGGTCGGTTGCCGGCCCTTTCTAGCCCCCGAAGGCCCCGGTTTTTCTTGTCGGCTTTATGAGAGACCGGATAGAACAGCCTCACAAGCAAAAACACAAGCCCAGAGGACATCCTGCCCCATGTCGCGCACTCTTGCCTATTTCAACAAGTTCGTCGATCCCATCGCCATGGACATCCTGGCCGCCGCGCCGGAGATCACGCCCCAGCGCATCGACTTCGAAGACGACGCCGACCACAATTGGAACCTGCTGGCCCAGGTTCACGGCATTCAGTTCATGCCGACCAACGAAACCCCGAAAGCCTGGTATCCGAACCGGGAATTCCTGGAACGCTGCCCCAATCTTCTGGCCGTGTCCTCGACCGGGGCGGGCTATGACATGATCGATGTCGACGCATGCAACGACCTGGGCATCATGGTGGTCAACAATTCGGGCGCCAATTCCGTATCCGTGGCGCAGCATGTCCTGGGCCTGGCGCTGACGCTCAGCAAGCAGATCGCGCAGACCGACAAGGCCATACGCGCCAACCCGAAGATCGATCGCCAGAACTTCATCGGCTCGGAGTTGACCGGCAAGACGGTCGGCATTATCGGCCTGGGCAATATCGGCCGGCTGGTCGCCGGCTATGTGAAGGTGTTCGGCGCCAAGGCCATCGCCTACGACCCCTATATCAGCGACGCCGATTTCGCCGAACGCGGGGCGGAAAAGGTCGATTTCGAAACCCTGTGCCGGGAAGCCGACATCGTTTCTGTCAACTGCCCGTTGACCGAAGAGACCCGCGGCATGGTCGATGCCCGCGCCTTCGGATTCATGAAGCCCACGGCTTATTTCATCACCACGGCCCGCGGCGGCATCGCCGATGAAGACGCGCTGGTCGCGGCGCTGCGCGAGAAGCGTATCCAGGGGGCGGGGCTCGACGTGTTCGAGATCGAACCCACGGGCAATGCGGACAATCGCTTCGTCGAGTTCGACAACGTGCTGCTGTCACCTCACAACGCGGGCGTCACCTATGAATGCAATTTCAACATGGCCAAGGCGGCGGCCGAACAGTGGGTCACGATCCTGCGCGGCGAAAAGCCGGCGCGCCTGAAGAATCCGGACGTCTGGGACCGCTATACCGAACGGTTCGCGCAGATCTTCGGTCAGCCCGTCGCTGCTGAATAGGCGGGCGTCGCGCCGTCAGTTTTCCACAAGCCCGGCGACCCGCTTGGCGATCGCCAGGGACGAGGTCAGCCCCGGGCTTTCGATGCCGTACAGGCCGACGTAGTTGGCCAGCCCGTGCACGTCTGCCCCCTGGATGACGAAGTCGGCGGCGTATTTGTCGTTGCTGTTGGTCAGCTTGGGCCGCACACCCGTATAGCCCGGCGACAGGGCGCCGTCGGCCAATCCCGGCCAGTAGCGGCGGATCGCGCCGTAGAAGCTGTCGACCCGGCTTTCGTCGACCTTGTAGTCGATCTGGTCCGGATGGGTGACGTCGAGCCATTCCACGTCGGGGCCGAACTTGGTGCCGCCGCCGAGATCGAGCGTCGAATGGGTGCCGAGCCCGCCCGGCACGGGGGCCGGATAGATCAGGTGATTGAAAGGGCTTTTGCCGGCGATCGTGAAGTAGTGGCCCTTGGCGTAATAGCTGCCGGGGATGGTGTCGGCCGGGATGCCGTCGATGGCGCGGGCGATGTGCTGGGCATACAGCCCGCCCGCGTTGACCACCAGGGAACAGTCCAGTTCCATGGGCGCGTCACCGCCGGCGCGGATGCGGATGCGCCCGTCGGCCAGGACCTCGCCGCCCTCCACAGGGGTATTGAAGGCGATCATGCCGCCCCGATCTTCCAATTCGCCCTGCAGCGACAGCATGTAGCCGTGACTTTCGATGATCCCGGTCGACGGCGACATCAGGCCGGCCGCGGCCGTCACGTTGGGCTCCAGTTCCTTCATCTGCTTGGCGTCCAGCCAGGTCAGGTCATGAACCCCGTTGGCTTCGCCCTTGGCCTTCAATTCCTCCAGCTTCACCACCTCGTCCTCGGTGATGGCGACGATGATCTTGCCGATGCGGTTGTGCTCGATCCCGTGGCTTGCGCAGTATTCGTAGAGCATCTCTTTGCCCTCGACACAGCACAGCGCTTTCAACGAGTCCTTGGCATAGTAGATGCCGCCGTGGATGACCTCGGAATTGCGCGAGCTGGTGCCGGTGCCGATATCGTCGGCTTTCTCCAGCAGGATGACGTCGCGCCCGGCCTGGGCCAGGGTGCGCGCGCAGGCCAGGCCCACGACGCCCGCGCCGATGACTACCGTATCAACCTGTTCGGCCATGGATGCTCCTTGGGGATTGGGATTTCTTGATCGGATTGTATACATCTGGGTTTGCCCCATAATCGATTTCCGCGCAAGTGCCCGGATGCCATTCGCTTCACCGCAGGACCGCCGCAATGAACCCCGCCGCCCTGATCGTCTCCGGTCTCGCCTTTCTCGGCCGCCATGCCACCACCATGATGGCCGTGGGGGTGTTTTCGGGATTGGCGTTCCCCGGTGTGACGATCCATCTGCAACCCTGGCTGACCGAAATGGTCTGGGTTCTGATGTTCGTGTCCATGGTCCATATCGATTGGGCCGACGTGGCAGGCCATATCCGCCGGCCGTTCCTTTTGGGCACGGCGCTGGTCTGGATGCTGGCAGCGACACCGGTTCTCACCTGGCTGCTGGTCAAGGACACGGGTCTGTCGCCGGGGCTGATCGTCGCCGTGGTGCTGACGGCGGCCAGCTGCCCCCTAATGTCGACACCCGCCGTCGGCATGGTGATCGGGCTCGACGGCGCGTTCCTGCTGCTGGTGCTGATCGCCGAAACCTTCCTGGTGCCGCTGACCCTGCCCGTCGTGTCGTCGACCCTGGTCGACATTCCCCTGTCGACGCTGGACCTCATGGGGCGGTTGGCGGCGTTGGTCGTCTCGACCTTCGTGGCTGCCGTGGTCGTGCAACGGATTGTCGGCCGCGCGCGGATCGACGGCTGGCAGCAGCCCTTGCACGGCGTGTCCGTGGTCCTGCTGGTGGGTTTCGCCGCCGGGTTGATGGCGGGCGTGCCGCAGGCGTTTCGGGAAAACCCGGACCACGTGATCTTCGTGACGGTCCTCAGCTTCGCCGTCTACGCGGGCCTGCAGTTGGCCGGGGCGGGGGCCTTCGTGGTGATCGGGCGGGTGCTGGGCCGTGACTGGGACCGGGTCAAGGTGCTGTCCGCGTCCTTCGCATCGGGCAATCGCAACCTGGCGATCCTGATCGCGGTTTTGTTACCGGCCATCGATCCGGATACCATGCTTTACTTCATGGTCGGCCAATTTCCCATCTATCTGATGCCTGCCGTGTGGCGGCAACTGGCAAAGCGGCTGCTGCCTGCCTAGATTAAGGCATCAGGTTAATCAGGATCATCATGTTCAAAAGAAAAACATTACGGACCGTCGCGAAGGGGATTTTCGTGCTCCTGCTTATCGGCATGGCCGTGAGCATTGGAAAGCACACCGTCATGGCGGATTGGCGCACGGCCAGCCGGGAACCCCTGGGCATCGCGCCAGATCCGGCCGTTGCCAAGGAAGCGATCGTTCAGGTCTATGCGGCGCGCGCCTTTTCCTGGCGCGGCATTTTCGGCGTCCATACCTGGATCGCGACCAAGCCGACCGACGCGGAGGCCTTCACGGTCTACGAGATTATCGGCTGGCGCGCGCGCCATGGCGGATCAGCCTTGGTCATTACCGAAAAAGAGCCGGACCAGCGTTGGTTCGGGGCCGAGCCGGAAATCATCGCCGACAAGCGGGGGCCCGGCGTCGACGACATGATCAAGCGCATCGACACGGCCGCCCGCGCCTATCCCCATGCCAGGACCTACACCGTCTGGCCCGGACCCAATTCCAACACCTTCACCGCTCATGTCGCCCGCGCCGTGCCGGAATTGAACCTCGATCTGCCGCCCACGGCCATCGGCAAGGATTACTTGCCCGAGGGCAGGTTTGCGGCCAAAACGCCGAGCGGCACCGGCTATCAGGTCTCCCTGTTCGGTCTGCTGGGCGTGATGGCGGGGGTCGAAGAAGGGGTTGAGTTGAACATCCTGGGCTTGACCTTCGGGATCGATCCCAAGGACCTTGCCATCAAACTGCCCTTGGCGGGGCGGCTCGGACCGTCCTAAATTGCGGCCCGAGGAAGTGCGCCGCCGGCGCCGTCAACAAGCCGCCACGGGCGGGGGAAGTCAATCAACCATGAGCATTTGGGGTAAAGTCGTCGGCGGGGTTGCCGGTTTCGCCATGGGCGGGCCGTTGGGTGCGCTCATCGGCGGCATCGCGGGCCATATGTACGACCAGAAGAAGGCCGAGGACGAGGCCCTGTTGTCCGGTGGCCATGGCGGCGCGGACGCGCAGAACGAGGCCCGCCAGGTCGCCTTCACCCAGGCCGTCATCGTCCTGGCTGCCAAGATGGCGAAATCGGACGGTGCGGTTTCCAAGGACGAAATTCTCGCCTTCCGCCGCATGTTCCATGTCCCGCCCGAGGACGAGGCCGCCGTCGGCAAGCTGTTCAACGAGGCGCGCAAGGACGCGACCGGCTACGAGCCCTATGCGGAACAGATCGCCATGATGTTCACCCGCGAGCCGGCGGTGCTGGAAGAATTGCTTGCCGCCCTGTTCCACATCGCCAAGGCCGACGGCGCCGTGCATCCCGGCGAGATGGAGTTCCTGCGCCGCACGGCGCTGATTTTCGGTTTCACCCCCCAGGGGTTCGAGCGCCTCAAGGCCATGCATCTGGACGAGCCCAAGAAAGCCGATCCCTACGAGATCCTGGGCGTGAAGCGCTCGGATTCGGATGCCGACATCAAGAAAGCCTATCGCCAGCTGATCCGCGAAAATCATCCGGACAAGCTGATGGCCGAGGGCATGCCCCAGGAATTCATCGACCTCGCCAACGAAAAGATGGCGACCATCAACGCCGCCTTCGATCAGGTGAAGAAGGAGCGCAAGCTCTAGGGTATAATCGACGCGGGCCGGCGGTCCGCCTTTGAGGGGGAATGCCCATGCCCGAGATCATCACCGACCCCAGCCCCAACTGCGACGACCGCGGCCCCGGTTTCACCGTGGACATGCTGGTACTGCATTACACCGGGATGGAAACGGCGGCGGCGGCGCTGGAGCGCCTCAAGGACCCCAAGGCCGAGGTCTCGGCCCATTACCTGATCGACGAGGACGGCAACGTCCATCGGCTGGTGGACGAGAGAATGCGCGCCTGGCACGCGGGCGTCGCCCATTGGCGGGGGCGCACGGACATCAACGCCCGGTCCATCGGGATCGAGTTGGTCAATCCGGGCCACGAATGGGGCTACCGTGAATTTCCAGAACCCCAGATCCGCGAGCTCGAGGCCATTTGCCTTGGCGTGCTCACCCGCCACCCGATCCCGGCCCGTAACGTGGTCGGCCATTCCGACGTGGCGCCCACGCGCAAGACCGATCCGGGGGAATTGTTCCCCTGGGAACGGCTGGCCGGGACGGGCATCGGCCTGTGGCCCGCTGCGTCCGACAATCTGATCATGGAGCAGCCCGTGCTGGCCGATGCGTTGACGGAAATCGGCTACGACGTCACCGATTTCAGCGCGGCCTTGAAGGCCTTCCAGCGCCACTTCCGCCCGGACCGCGTCACCGGCCGTATCGACGCCGAGACGGCACGGCGGGTGTTTGGGTTGGTCGAAATGATCCGCCGTGACGACGGCGCCGTTTCCTAGAGGATGAAAAGAAAACCACTGAGGCAGTGAGACGGTGAGGAGGCAGGTAGGGCGCCGTAAGGTCTCTCTTCTTCTCATCTCCTCACTGTCTCTGTGGTGCAATTTATTGCCAATAGGTTATAACCCGCGTGGACCAGACGGCTGGACGGCTGCCTCTTGCTAGGGCGAAAGCTGCAAGGGGAGGAAAGTCCGGGCTCCACGGAAACACGGTGCCGGGTAACCCCCGGCGGGCGCGAGCCTAGGGAAAGTGCCACAGAAAGCA